>JAOZRQ010000881.1 GCA_029940115.1 Desulfobacterales bacterium | reverse complement strand
AGTCGAGCCGTCGAACGATTGCCAAATCCGGCGGCAATCCGAGCCGATCAAGGGGGGTACGAATTTAAAAAGTGGTGTAGTAGAGCCTTCAACATAATGTTTGTCCAAATTTGAAATTACGAATTCCTGACAACAAAGGGTTCGGAAAATTGACCTTGGACAATCTTTTTGTACAAGGCTATAGTTCCGCCTTTAGGCACCGCCTAAAGGCGGGACTACAAACTTTGAAGATGCCTCTTATTCTGATAAATAAAGCGTGAAGCGTGAAACGTGAAGCATCACGTTTCACGAATCACGCATCACGCATCACGCATCACCTTTCAACGATCATGGCCATCCCCATCCCGCCGCCGATGCACATGGTGAACAGGCCGGTGGTGTATCCTTTTCGCTTCATTTGATTCATGCCGGTCACCATCTGCCGCGCGCCGGTGCATCCGATGGGATGCCCCAAGGAGATGCCGCTACCGAGTTCATTGGGGCGGTCATTTTCGATCCCCAACTCCCGCATACATCCGATGGCTTGGGACGCGAAAGCCTCATTCAGTTCGATCATGTCAACATCATTGATGGTCATCCCTGTGGCCTTCAGAACCTTCCTGACGGCCGGCACAGGGCCGAGTCCCATGTAAGCCGGATCAAGCCCGCCGGAGGCAGATGCCTTGATCCTCACAATCGGCTCAAGCCCCATATCTTTTGCCTTTTCCGCGCTCATCAACAGAACAGCCGCGGCCGCGTCGTTGATGCCGGATGCGTTCCCTGCGGTGACGGTTCCATCCTTTTTAAAGGCGGGTCTCAACTTTCCCATCTTCTCCATGTCGGTATCCATGGGACGTTCATCAGTCTCCACCACCGTTTCCCCTTTGCGGGTTTTGATGGTCACCGGCACGATCTCCTCTGCAAAGAGGCCATCTGTCATCGCCTTTCTGGCCCGGTTGTGGCTCAGAACCCCCAGCTCATCCTGCTCCTGCCTGCTGATGTCATACATGGACGCGATGTTTTCAGCCGTCATGCCCATATGGTATCCGTAAAAAATCTCATACAGGCCGTCAAAGACCATCAGGTCATGGACCTCACCGATACCGGTCAGCTCCATCCGATGGCCCCATCTTGCCTTCATCAGGGCCAGCGGGACCATGCTCATGTTTTCTTGGCCACCGGCAAGGATCACGTCCGCCTGCCCCGTCATGATGGACGCGGCACCTAGGGCAATCGCCTTCAGCCCGGAACCGCATACTTTGTTGATGGTCAAGGCCGGGGTCTCCTTTGACATGCCAGCGCGTATCATGGCCTGCCTGGCAGAGTTCTGCCCTTGGCCAGCCTGAAGCACATTCCCCATGATCACTTCATCAACAGCCACAGGGGTTGCGGAATCATCCCAGTCATACGCATTCTTCTCAAGCTCGATAAGCCCCTGATCTTTCAGCTTGTCCGCCGCCACTTCCTTCATCTCCTCGCTCGGAACGGGCTTCAACCCGGCCCGTTTGAGCGTGTCCTTCATCACAAGCGAACCGAGTTCAACAGCCGATACCGTCTTCAACGCACTTCCGAATGTGCCGATTGCAGTCCTTGAACCGCTGACAATGACCACTTCTTTCATATTTTAAAATCCTCCCATGTAAATCAGTTAAAGAGTTTGTGAGTTTGTGAATTTGTGAGTTTGTGAGTTTGTGAGTTTGTGAGTTTGTGAGTTTGTGAGTTTGTG
>JAOZRQ010000880.1 GCA_029940115.1 Desulfobacterales bacterium | reverse complement strand
TTTCTCCGAATTTTACCATGTTCATTGATATCTCGCATCTGGGCTTTATGATGATCTTTCTTCTCGCAGTTGCGGTGTTCCTTTTCATGAAAAGCGGATGGCTGATGCCGAAACAATAAGGGACTCGGAAAAAACGCATCATCCCATGAGAATTTTGAGAGGAGTGCTGAAATGAGCCCCTAGGCGATATTTTAGCGCCCGCTGAAATGCCAAAATGTCGCCTAGGGGCTCATTTCAGCACTCCCCTTTTTGGACAATGCGTTTTTTCCGAGTTCCTAACACGTTTGTAACCTAGTAAAGGAAATTTATTATTATTATGGACACGACCTTAATCAACACCAAAGAGGACCTTCCGATTTGGCAAGGCTTGGACACTCCCCTTTACATTACTGATATAATACAGGAAACGCATGATGTTTATACCTTACGTTTTCAGGGGAATCCCTTGTGCCGGTTTGTATACTGGCCAGGACAGTTCTGCACTCTTGTATTGGACATCAACGGCAGGAAAGTACTTCGTTCCTATACGATTTCCTCAACCCCCTCAAGGCCTTTTGTACTTGAAATCACCATCAAGCGTGTGCAAGGCGGTTTGGTTTCAAACTGGCTGCATGACAACCTGAAAATTGGTGACAGGGTGGATATTGCTGGTCCCAAAGGAAAGTTCTGTCTTATGCCCGGCAAAATCCCGGCAGAAATTCTTTTTGTTGCGGCAGGAAGCGGAATCACCCCCCTGATGTCAATGGCCCGATGGTTGTGCGATGTTTCAGCAAATACAGACATACGTTTTTTTTACTCGGCGCGCAGTCCGGAGGACATAATATTTCGCAAAGAAATCGAACTCCTCACTTCCCGTTACAAAATGTTCAAACCGGTGATAGTCACCAGTACAAGGGGCTCTGACAGCGGTTGGACCGGTCTGAGGGGACGTATTAACCGGGAGATGCTTGAGATGGTTGCACCTGATATTCATGATCGTCACATCTATATGTGCGGACCCCCGGGTTTCATGGAAACTGTCAGGAAGATTCTGAGTGAACCGATTTCGGCGCGACAGTTCAGACTATCCGACCTTCATTTGGAAAGTTTCAGCGGAATACGGACTGGTGCCGAAGAAAAATCCGCCCCTTCTCCGGAAACTGCTGGGGTGAACCGCACACAGCCATCACAGGCAGAGGAAACTCCGACCGTTTCATTAGCAGTGGAATTTGCCCGTTCGGGCAAAAAAATTTCCACTGACGGGAAAACGCCTTTGCTGGATATTGCCGAGGAACAGGATGCAGATCTGGATTATGGCTGTCGGTCAGGTAGTTGCGGAGTGTGTAAAGCCCGTCTCCTTAAGGGCAAGGTCTTCATGGAAACTGATGAAGGTCTTGAGCCGGAAGAAAAAGACGACGGCTATATCCTGACCTGTGTGGCAAGGCCTCTTACAGACTGCATATTGGATGTGTAGCGTAATCGTTTCTGGAAGGTGTTTGAAAACTCCCCTGCCCCTTGCCCCTATCTGTGCTGGTTTCGGGCAGGGAAGGGGGCACGGGCAGAGGGTGGCAGGTGTTTTCAAACACCTTCTAAGGCAACAGCTTCAGGCTTGACGATGATCTTTGAACAACAAAAACCATTACATTTATAAGAGCTTTCAACATAATGTTTGTCCGGAATCCCCAGTTTGCAGTTCCGCCGTCAGGCGGTGCGAGACCGCCTGAAGGC
>JAOZRQ010000418.1 GCA_029940115.1 Desulfobacterales bacterium | reverse complement strand
AACCGCAACCGGGAGGAGACCGAGTCCCTGATCGGCTTTTTCGCCAATACCCTGGTTCTCCGCACGGACCTGTCCGGCGACCCGTCCTTTTCGGAACTGCTGACCCGGGTGCGGCAGACCTCGCTGGATGCGTACGCGCACCAGGATGTCCCGTTTGAGCGGTTGGTGGAGGAACTGAATCCGCCACGGGACATGAGCCGCACCCCGGTGTTTCAGATCATGTTCGCGTGGCAGGAGGATCCCGGGACGGTGAGCATCCCGGGGCTGGAAGTGAGACTTGTGGAGATTGAGATGGTCACCGCGAAGTTCGATCTCACGCTGATGATGCGGGAGAACGGGGAGTCGCTCAGAGGTGTTCTGGAATATAACAGGGATCTCTTTGAGCGGGAGACGATTCTCAGGCTTGGGGATCATTTCCGGGTGCTACTTGAGGGGATCGCTGCCCGGCCGGACGGGCGCATATCCGAGTTTCCGCTGGCAACCGGAGCCGGTCAGGATAGCCCGAAGGGCGGTGCCGTGATTCCGAGCAGTCTCCCGGTGCCGGATGAGTCGGCCCCGGTGATCAGAGAGAATCCCCGTGCCCGGGAATTCTGGAGGTCGAGCTGACACTGATCTGGAAAGATGTTCTGGGTCTCCCTCCGAAGGGAATACTGGACAACTTCTTTGATCTGGGCGGACATTCCCTCATGGCCATCCGCCTGCTGGCAAGCGCTACCGGAAGGATATCTCTCTCCCGGAATTCTTTCATGATCCCACGATTCATGGGATGGCCGGCCTTCTCCGAAAAGAACGGAACTTTCTCGACTGGTCTCCGCTGGTGGGATTTCACACGGTTCCCGGTCAGGTGCGGATGGAAATCGGAACCCATATACGGATTCGGCCGGAAAGAAAACACGCGCCGCTGTTCCTGGTTCACCCGCTCCTCGGAAGCGTCTCCTGCTATCTGCCCCTGGCTTTGCACCTCGGGCCCGATCTGCCTGTTTACGGCCTCCAATCCGTTGGGCTGACAGGTAAAGAGTCGCCCCTGTCGGATATTCCGGAGATGGCCTGCCGTTATATCCGGGAGATTCGGAAGGTTCAGCCCCGGGGGCCTTACTGTCTCGGAGGCTGGTGTGTGGGCGGGGTCATCGCGTTCGAGATGGCCCGGCAGTTGGATGAGAAAGGGGAAGATATCGCACTGCTCGCCCTGATAGACAGTCTGATCTTTCCCCATGAGATTCCGGCCGATGATATTGATGCGGAGAAAACTTTTGCTTCTCTCTCCAAAAATCCGCTTATCTTCACTGAGGAGCAGATCGTTGATGTTCCGGCCCAAGTGGATATGTTCAATATCTTTCCGCCGGAGCTGAGTGAGGAAGATATCCGCGAAGTGCTCCTGGGGACAAAACTGGAGGTGATGAAAGCCAACTTTAAGGCACTGCTGCATTACCACCCCGGAAGCTATCCGGGACGCGTCACCCTTTTCCGCAGTGATGAACCGGTAATGCGGCTCAGTGAGCTGACGGAATGGGGATGGGAACGAGTGGCCGCCCGGGGAGTGGATGTCCATGACATTCCCGGGGATCACCTGAGCATTGTGACCGAGCCTCATGCCCGGGTTCTTGCGGAGAAACTGAAGAAATCCGTTTCATCCTCCGATCCGTTGTCATATCTCTCTCAGGCAGATATGACAACGGATCAGAGGATTAAACGGATAACAAAAAATCCGTTTCATCCTCCGATCCGTTGTCATATTCCCAGAGACCACAAAATCCGTTAGTTCAAGTTTAAGTTCAAGTTCAAGTTCAAGTTCAAGTTTGGGTTTGAGAAAGGATCATGAGATGACAGAAATACCCGAAAAACCGGACACGCCTGATGCGGCCGCGCCGATGAGAAGTATGCACAGCACCAATTTTCCCGATATTCTGGAGCGTCTCGGCGTATCGCTGATTGTCTCCACCTATCAGGCCGGCAGGGTGATTCTTGTCCGGGCCGACAGCGGAACCCTCAACACCCATTTCCGCACATTCGCACAGCCCATGGGACTGGCCGCGGAAGGGCATCGTCTCGCGGTGGGATGCAAGCAGGGAATATGGGAACTGCGGAACATGCCGGATGTGGCCCGGAAGGTGGACCCGCCCGGAAAGCATGACGCATTTTTCCTGCCCCGGAACCTGCACATCACCGGCGACATTGATGTTCATGAAATGGCATGGGACGCAGACGGAAGGCTCTGTTTTGTGAACACCCGTTTCTCCTGTCTCTGCACCCTGGACCACGACCACAGCTTTGTGCCGGTCTGGCGGCCGCATTTCGTGACAGCCTATTCCCCCGAAGACCGGTGTCATCTCAACGGACTGTGCATGACGGACGGAAAACCGGAATTTGTCACCGCGCTGGGTGAGACCGACGGGAACGAAACCTGGCGGAAAGACAAGGTGCGGGGGGGGCATCCTCATGAATGTCGCACAGAACAGGGTGCTGATGAGAGGGCTGTCCATGCCCCACTCTCCCCGCCGGTACGCGGATCGCTTATGGATCCTGGAGTCCGGGGAGGGGAGTCTCTCCATAGCCGACATTGAGAATGTCCGGCTGGAGACCGTGACCCAACTGCCCGGGTTCACCCGGGGAATGGATTTCTGCGGAGACTTGGCCTTCATCGGGCTGTCCAAGGTCCGGGACTCCGCACTCTTCATCGGACTTCCCCTCACAGAGCACCTGGAGGAAAGGGTATGCGGAGTGTGGGCTGTGAACATTCGCACTGGCGAGACCGTGGCGTTCCTGCGGTTCGAGGAGGCCGTGCAGGAAATATTTGCCGTGCAGGTGCTTCACGGAACGCGCTTTCCGGACATTTCGGACTGGAATGACGAGCGCATTTCCAATTCCTATGCAGTGCCGGACGAAGCGCTGGCAGATGTGCCGGAGAAACTGAGAACCTGAAATCCGTTCCCAGTCTCCGCCTCAGAATTGGTGGGATAGAACCCGCCCGCAATTTTCCGATCTGCTGACAACAGGGTGACAAAAATGGAATCAGTCAGAACTGATTGAAATCACTGATCTTAATTTTTTTCATCACCATGGTTGACATTTCTGGAAAAAATGCTTATTCTTCTTCAAAGATGGAAGGATGCTGAAGCCTCCCATCGTAACGAGATGGAGAGGTGAGAATGAGGAATATATTATGGATGGGCCTGCTGATTCTGCTGACAGGACTTTCAGAACCGGCGCAGGCCATGCAGAATGACATAAAAGTCCTGTCATCAGCCCCCCGCGGTCTGACACTGGAACTCTTGGTTCCGGCCTCCGAGACGGCCGAAGATTATGACAAAGAAGGAACCCCCTGCCTCCGGATAACCGTTCCGGGCTGGGCAAAGACGAACCGGAAAGGCTATCCGGAACTGCCCATGCGGGCCTTGGTGATACAGATTCCGGAGACCGGGAACGTGGAGATGCAGGTCATTGAAGCAGAAGCAGAAGACCTCCGAGGTTTTAAAAACCTCGGAGGTCTCGCTGAAGGAGGTCTCGCTGAAATGGAAAAACCGGCAATGCTCCGGGGGACAAGGGTGGCACGGGTGAAAATCCGACCGTTTCAATGGAACCCCGAAACCGGGGAACTGCGATATTCCCGGAGAATCCGGCTGAGGATTCAGTTTGAAAATCCGCTCTCCCCGGAGGTGCGGACAATATCTGAAAGGAAAGGTCACGCTGATGACATCTATGACCAACTGAAAGATTCGCTGATTCTGAATTATACGAAAAAGAAAAAGAAGACCTCCGAGGTTTTTAAAACCTCGGAGGTCTATGAGGTCTATGATTATGAAGGACTGAGAATGGAGATCAGTCAGGAGGGAATTTACCGGCTCACCGCGGATTGATCTGTCACAGACAGGAATGACCGCTGACGGAATCACGCCTGAAACCTTCCGGGTGGTTCACCTCGGAGAAACCGTTCCGGCCGAAGCCGGCCCTGAAAACGATATCCGCTTCTACGCGCAGACTGTGGATAACGAGTTCACCGGCACAAATGTCTGCTGGCTGTATCAGGAGAAGGGAGAGACCATGGTCCGAACCGACGGGGAGCCTCCGGAAGGGGACGCGGCAACATCCTTTGGCGAATCCCTCAGTTTCGAGGAGAATCACCAATTATGGGAAGGCCGTCTGAGTTTTGAAGAGAAGGAGGGGGATTACTGGTACTGGAGCAGGATCCATGCCCCGGCCGCTCCGAAATACAGCGTGAATATTCCCCTGCCAGTCCGGGATGAGGGAGACGCGGTGATCCGGGTCTGGCTCCGGGGGCGGTCTGATGCGCCGCTCTCTCCAGATCATCACACCCGGATATCGCTGAACGGAACCCTGATCAGCGACGAACACTGGGACGGGTTCACCGAACATATCCAGGAAGTGGGATTCTCACCGGATTTGCTCTTAAACGGAAGCAACACTATCACGATTGAATCCCCCGGGGATACAGAAGCGACCGTTGACGAAGTCTGGCTCAACCGGATAGCGGTCGCTTACCGCCGTGCGTTCGTGGCAACTGAGGATCATCTGCGCTTCACCGTGACCGATCCTGGCCCGGTTCGGATTGAGATCAGCGGATTCACCCAAGCCGGAATCCTGCTCTACGACATCACGGACCCGTATCAGGTGACCCGATTCTCGTCATTCCTGACGGCGAGACTTACAAGGCCGCGTTCGGGCATCAGATTTTGTCCGGGGAGGCTTCCAAAACCTATTACATCCTGACCCAAGACCGGATCTGGAAACCGGACAGCCTGACGCTCCGGAAATCCGCGGGCCTGAAAAACCCGGAAAACGGGGCCGATTACATCCTGATCACAAGAGAGGCGTTTCTCCCTTCCGCAGACCCCCTGATCCGCTTCCGTGAGGAGCAGGGGTTGCGGGCCGTGGGAGTGAGCGTCGAGGACATCTTCGACGAATTCGGCCACGGCCTGTTCGATCCCCGGGCCATAAAGGATTTTCTGAGCCACGCATATCACGAGTGGAAGAAGCCCGCACCGACATACATCCTTCTGATCGGAGACGCAAGCACGGATTACCGGGATCACTGGAACCACGGAAAGCCGAACCATCTCCCGGTTCATCTCAGCACAACGGATCTGGGGCAGACACCGGATGACAACTGGTATGTCTGTGTCGAGGGGGATGACCCGCTGCCGGAGATGTTCGTGGGCAGGCTCCCGGGAGAGAACGGGTGAAAAGGAGTGCGGAAATGGAGCCGCTAGGCGGGATTTTCGCGATTTGATGATATTTCATGAATTTATGGGTAGATATGGGTATGTTTATGGGTGCAAAAATGGGGTATTATGAAAGAACCCGTTATAAATATTACAAAAAGTATGCTCAAATGTATTGCCAGGACAGACGAATTTAAAGGAAGCTGGCAGGCTGGGGGCAGGCTGGCGCCGGAACGTCTAAACGTCTTGAAAAGAGTCGCAACCGTGGAATCTGTCGGCTCGTCCACCCGGATAGAAGGCGCAAACCTCACGAATCGGGAAATAGAGAATTTGTTATCCGGTCTTGAGATCAGACCCCTCAGTTCACGCGACGAACAGGAAGTTGTCGGATACGCGGATGCAGTGAACATCATCTGTGAATCCTACGAGGCGATACCGTTCACGGAGAATCATATCAGACAGTTGCATAAAATATTGCTCGGGCGTAGTTCAAAAGATATCCGCCATCGCGGGGAGTACAAGAAAATAGGGAACAGCATCCAGGCAGTTTTGCCGGACGGCAGGCGGCAGACTGTTTTTGAGACAACCTCTCCGTTTGATACGCCCAGAGAGATGAAATCGCTGGTTGACTGGATAAACCGCGAGTTCGAGAAAGAAGAACTGCATCCCTTGCTAATTATCGGAATATTTACTGTCTGTTTTCTCGCGATTCATCCCTTTCAGGACGGCAACGGAAGGCTTTCACGGCTGCTGACCACACTGCTTTTGTTGAAAAGCGGCTATGCGTATGTCCCTTACAGTTCTCTGGAAAGCGTCATAGAAAGGAACAAGGAGCAATACTATCTGGCATTAAGAAAAACACAGGGCACACTCAAATCCGAAAATGCGGATTACGGCCCTTGGCTGGAATTTTTTCTTTCCTCACTGAAGACTCAGGCAGACATGCTGGCTGAAAAAACTGCTCGTGAAAGAAAGACGGTTTCTCTTTCTGAACTCTCCGATCAGATTATCAGGCTGGTGAAAGCGCATGAAAGACTGGCAAT
>JAOZRQ010000417.1 GCA_029940115.1 Desulfobacterales bacterium | reverse complement strand
ATTCGTGAAGCGTGATTCGTGAAGCGTGATTCGTGAAGCGTGATTCGTGAAGCGTGATATGCATTTCACGCCCCAAGCCTCACGCCCCCACGCCGCACCATGGATTGCACCACCTCCAACAATTGCCCCGCGGTCATTCCCTCAGAATGAGGGAGTATATCTTCGGGAGCCATCGGAAGCAGAAGAGAACGCGCGTTCTTGAGATGTTTTTCAGACATGTCGCGCTTGCCTTCCTGTAGGGTGAGGTTGCCGAGGTGGAAATGGGCCAGCACAAAATCCGGATCAAGAAAGAGCGTGTGCCTGAACGATTTTGCAGATTCTTTCAGGCGGCCCTGCTCCTGACAGATTGTCGCCAACAAATAGTGGTATTCGGGGTGAAGCTTTTCATGGTCAATGGCCTGCCTGAGGCATCTCTCGGCCTCATCCAGTTTCCCCATGTTCGCCAGCTTCAGTGCCTTATGATACAGATCCAGATTGGATTCGGATGGGTCACGGGGTGCCAGTTGCGTATTTGGTGATCCCCGATAAAAGATGTCGGGGACAGGTTCCCCGATAGGAGACGTCGGGGACAAGGTTTTTTGTGATCCCCGACAAAAGACGTCGGGGAGAAGGTTTCCGGTCTCATATTTTCGGTTGCCGGATTCCGGTTTTCTGTATAAAGTGGCACCTGACAAGAGTACGGGCTGCAATTCGGAATGGTGGAAGCATGGAGACTCACTTGGGCTGAACACCAGCCAACCCCCCGGTGTCAAAGAGTTGACAAAACGGCCGATGATCTGCATCCTGACATCAGGCTCAAAGTACATGAGCACATTGCGGCAAAGGATGATATCCATGGCATGGGTGTTGTTGATGGAAGAGGGATATCCCCTTCCCACCAGGTTGATCTGTGAGAAGCTCACCATATTTTTCAGAGCGGGAGAAAATTCAAAGCGACCTTCATCCATTTGTTTGAAATAGGCATTTATCATCTGATCCGATGTGTTGCGAAAGGACCAGCGGGTGTAAATCCCCTGTTCAGCTTTCTGGAGAAAGCCGGCGTTGATGTCGGTTGCCAAAAGAGTGATGTTCCATTCCTGCCACGCGGGTATCATTCGATCAATCAGAATGGCCAAGGAGTAAGGCTCCTCACCCGTGCAACAGCCCGCGCTCCACATCCGGATGTTCCTGCTGTGATGGCGGGAGGCGATCAATCTCGGGAAAACATGGCCTTCCAATGCATTGAAGAAGTTCTTGTCCCTGAAGAAATAGGTCTCGCCGATGGTGAGATGCTTGGCCAGCAAGTCGCCCTGCTTTTTGGTCAAGGGCTTTGAGAGCAAGCGGTGAATACATGAGACCGGGTCTTTCTCCTCATGATCCTTGAGCAGTTCCTGCACCACATCGGCCATGCTCCGCCTGAGGTCCTTCCATCGGTTTTGCGGAAAATGGAGGCCCATTTGGGAATTGATGAACTCACTGAGCTGGGAGATCAGGTCATCTGGAATGTCTGGAATGTCTGGGGTCATGTCATTTGTCCTTGCCGAAACTTGAAGACTGGTTCCCTCTCGGGGGTCATGTCTGGAGAAAAAGCTTTTGAATATCATAAATGATGATGGTCTCGTTGTCAATTTTGCCCACACCTTCTATATGATCTTCCATGTTCGGGAATATCCGGTTCCCCTCGTCCATCTCATCTTGGGAGAATGTGACAATCCCATCGACAGTCTCCGCGACAAAGGCGATGGTGTGTGAGGGCAGACGGCAGATGATGATCCGGTCATTGACGTCAATCTCACGATTCGGCAGGTGAAACTGCCGGCGGATGTTGATCACAGGGATGATCCTTCCTCTCATGTTGAGCAATCCGATCACCATCTCAGGGGCATCGGGCAGGGAAATCAGTTCAACTGCCCGGATGACCTTTTCAACAACGGAAAGCGTCACAGCGTATCGCCGATTTTCAATTTTGAAGACAAAATAGTCGTTTGCCATTTGTCAGTTGTCACCTGTGTTCCAAAGAGACCAGGATTCTTCGAAAAGCTTGGCTTCTCCTTGCGCTCTCGGTTCGGATTGCCCAATCCGAGCCTTGTTTTCTGGCGGATTTGCCAATCCGCCGGGAGCTTGGGAACAAGGTGTTTGAAAACACCTGTTGCCCCTTCTGCCCATGCCTCAGTTTCGGCAGGGGAGTTTTCAAACACCTTCTAGTGTCATTTTGGACATGCGCCCGAAACCGAAAAATGCCACCGAAGATAAATATATTATTGCTTTCAGAAAAGCAAGCTTAATTTGGCATCCCTCATTTGTCAGTTCACGCTTTGCTGTGGGACGATTTTGCAAATCGCCTCGAACGACTTGCAAGGTCGTTCCACAAGTCGGAAAATCGGGGGATGTTGTCTGATCACCAAGTGTAAGGTTGGGTCGTGAAAAGTAGCATATTGCTACCTTGCAAATACTCTTTTTACCCTATTGACCTTTCCTCTCTTGTATGGAAAAAATGGAGATTAAAAAGCTGGGGTTCTGGCCGAGGATGGGAAAGAAACCCGGCTTTGGGAAAGAAACCCGGCTTTTTCCGGTGAGGGAGTCGGTTCTTTCAGAAAAAAGCCGGGTTTCTGGCCAAAGATGCCAAAAATCGGATGGTTTCAATGCTTGATGCAAATTTTCCTTTGCAGAAAAGATAATCTGTGTTATATTCATTCTCTTTTTTTGTGAAAATCAGGCATACCGGATTGACCACATCCGGGGGAAAACGGCGTCCGGGCTTTTTGTCCGGAGCAAGATCATGGAGGACAGGCATGAAAGAGGAAGATACCCAACATTTCAAGGCGCATCTGACAAATTGGCTGGAAGAGCTGCTGAATCAGGCGGATCATACGGTCTCAGGCATGACCGCACAGAAGGAGAGCTTTCCGGATCCCACGGACCGGGCTTCCTTGGAGTCCGATCGAAACTTTATGCTTCGCATCAGGGACAGGGAGCACAAGCTGATCAAAAAAATCAAGAAGGCCCTCCAGCGAATTGAGGAAGGAACATTTGGCGTCTGTGACAAGTGCGGTGAGGAGATCACCATCAAACGACTCAAGGCCAGACCGGTCACAGCCCAATGCATCGAATGCAAGACAAAGGAAGAGGCCATGGAGAAAGCCCTTGGATTGTAAAGAACAGTTGGGAATTGATCTTCACATTCATTCTGATGCATCAGATGGAACATTCTCCCCGTCTGAAATTCTTGGGCTGGCTCAGGAGCAGAATCTCGGCGCCATCGCGATCACAGACCATGATACGATCAAGGGGGCCAGAGAGGCGGTTGCGGCCGGCATCCCCTCTTCCATCCGCTTTCTGACTGGCATTGAAATCAGCGCGAACCCGCCGCCGTCCTTCCCCTGTTCTGGAAGTTTTCACATACTCGGCTACGGACTCGGGTTGGATGATCCGATCCTGAATCAGACCCTTGAGGTGCTTCAGAACGCCAGGAGGGAGAGAAATCCCCAGATGATAAGGCGTCTCAACCGCCTCGGGATTGACATCTCCCTGAATGAGGTGACCGCCCGTTTCAAAGGGGGACAGATCAGCAGGCCTCACATTGCCTTTCTGATGCTGGAAAAAAAGTTTGTCAGTTCCATTGACGAAGCCTTTGACAACTATCTTGGCAAAGGCAAGGCCGCTTATGTTGACAAATACCGTGTGGATTGCGGGAAGGCGCTGAAGATGATTCGCGGTGCGGGGGGAGTCCCCGTTCTTGCCCATCCCGGATTGTTGAGCTTCCATGAGGGTGAGCCGATTGAAAGCCTGTCCCCGACGTCCCCCGACAAACCTGTCCCCGACGTTTTCCCCGATACTTTTCCCCGACATCTTTTGTCGGGGAAAAGCTTGCCCCCGACGTCTTTGATCGGGGGACGGGTTTATCGGGGAAGGCGTCGGGGGCATGCGTTTGTCGGGGATATGATCCGCACTCTGAAGGCCATGGGACTCAGGGGGATTGAAAGCCATCATCCAGAACACACCCCTTCCCAAGTCGCCTTTTATGCCAAGCTTGCCAAACGCCATGGTCTGCTCGTGACGGGAGGGACGGATTTCCACGGTTCATTGAAGCCTGACATTCAGATGGGGTCTGGAAGGGGGGATTTCTTTGTGCCTTATGCATTATATGAAAAATTGAAGTCGGAAATCGGAATGAGGGGTGAGGAGTGTAAGGATGAGGGGTGAGGGTGTCCGACTTCCAGTTTCCGATTTCCAGTTCCCGATTTTCAATTTCAGATTCCAAAGATGCTAGAGCAAAAACTTTTATATGAATTCAAGGACAAGGAACTTCTTGATGAGGCCTGTCGCCACAGTTCCTATGTGAATGAACAGGGCGCGGCGGACATGCGGGACAACGAACGCCTTGAGTTCTTGGGAGATGCGGTGTTGAGCCTTGTCATCGGGCATATTCTCATGCAGCGTTACCCGAATCTGCCAGAGGGGGACCTGTCAAGGATGCGTGCCAGCTTGGTCAACGAATTTCAACTGGCGAAAATCGCAAAATCGATGAACCTCGGCGTTCACATACGACTCGGCAAGGGGGAAATTCAGACCAACGGGCGGAGAAAGAAGTCCATACTGGCCGACGCGTTTGAGGCGGTCATTGCCGCGGTTTACTTGGACGGCGGTTTTTCGGCTGCCTTTGCGTTCATTGATCGCCATTTTTCCAAACTGGTTCGCGCCATTGCAGAGCCAGCCTTGAATCATGACTATAAAAGTCAGCTTCAGGAAGTGGTGCAGGTCGTTCAGGGGATGGTGCCCGCGTATGAAGTGATCCGGGAAAATGGTCCGGATCATGACAAGACCTTCGTGGTGCAGATCCGTGTGGGAGAACTGCTCACAGAGGGTACCGGAAAAAGCAAAAAAATGGCGGAGCAGGATGCCGCGCGAAAGGCCCTTGAAAGAATAAAATGTGAAGGATGTTAAGGATAAAATATGAAGGATGAAGGATGAAGGATGAAGGATGTTAAGGATAAAATATGAAGGATGAAGGATGAAGGATGAAGTTTCTCCTCTCGGCGGTGCAAAACCGCCTGAAGGCGGAACTACGAACCGGGCTTTGGACAATCTTTTTGTTGAACTCTATAGAGCTTTTTTTATGAACAAAACCGAAAAACCTTTTGTCATTCCGATCTTCCTCCCAAATATGGGATGCCCTCACCGCTGTGTGTTTTGCAATCAGACCCCGGTGACGGGCGAAACGCGGCATATCCCCTCTCCTGAAGAGCTTTGTTCAAGGATCAACACATTCCTTTATTATAAGGGAAAAGAGAGGAAACCGGTTCAGATCGCATTTTATGGGGGAAATTTCCTTGGACTGCGCGAGGATGACATCATATCCCTGCTTTATGAGTCCGCTCAGTTTGTCAGGCGGGGAATGGCTGACAGCATCCGCTTCTCAACCCGCCCGGACACCATAGACCCGCATCGGCTGGATCTGATCAAGTCGTTTCCGGTCTCCACGGTTGAGCTGGGTGTCCAGTCCATGGATGACCGGGTCCTCTCCATGGCAAACCGGGGCCATACCGCCTTGGACACAGAAAGAGCGGCTGGTCTGTTGAAGGAACGGCATTATGAGGTGGGGATGCAGATGATGGTGGGACTGCCAGGTGATGATGAAACGGGTGCCGTTGACAGCGCGGAAAAAATTGCCGGCCTGTCCCCCGATTTTGTCAGAATCTATCCGACCGTGGTTCTTGCCGACAGTCTCCTTGCCAAGTGGCACAAAGCCGGAACATATGTTCCGCTGGAGATGGATGAATGTGTCACCTTGGTCAAAAATCTTTGTCTTTTCTTCAGGGAAAAAAGGATCCCGGTGATCCGCATGGGGCTTCAGGCGTCCGAGGAGCTTGAAAAGGGGGGTGACAACATCCTTGCCGGCCCTTATCATCCGGCTTTCGGACATCTGGTCTATTCAGAGATGTTTCTGGACAAGGCCACATCAATGATGGAGGCGACAAAAATCGGGCATGACAGCCTCCTGATACGAGTCCACCCCCGGAACATCTCTGAAATGAGGGGGATTCGGAACAGAAATGTCGAGCTCATCAAAAAAAGATTTCATATCCGTTCGGTAAATGTCCTTCCTGATCCTTCACTTGAACAGGGGGAGGTGAAAATTGGGAATTGAAAATGTCTGAGAATTGTGATCCGCAGATGAACGCGGATGAACGCGGACGGCCTGTGTGCCGAGGCCCATCAGCGTCCATCCGCGGTTTGTGGGGATTGTC
>JAOZRQ010000416.1 GCA_029940115.1 Desulfobacterales bacterium | reverse complement strand
TGCCGTCCGGGAGATGGCGGGCCAAGTCGCCGGTTTTGTAAAGACGGGCGTTGGGGGCATCGCTAAAGGGATTTTTGATGAACTTTTCGGCCGTCAATTCCATATGGTTGATATAACCCTGGGCAAGGCAGGCACCACCAATGTGTAACTCACCCGGCACACCGACGGGCACCAGTTGCAAATGGTCATCCAAAATGTGAATATGAGTATTGGCAATTGGACGGCCTATGGGAACAACATGTTGATAACCGCTTGGTTGGCAAATAAAGGAAGTCACCTGAATGCAAGCTTCCGTCGGGCCATAAAGATTAATGATATCGGCATTCAGTCTGTCAAAACACTTCTCAACAACCGCAGTGGACAACACATCGCCACCGCAAAAAACCCGTTTTAGCACCCTCACCGTTTCAAGGCCCTCTTGAAGAAGAACTTGCAAGAGAGAGGGCACCACTTGCAACGTGGTGATGTTATTTTCGACCACCACGTCGATGAGATAGCGGCTGTCCTTATGCCCCTCCGGCTGAACCATCACCAGTTGGGCCCCAGCTAGGAGGGGGGCATAAAATTCCCAAACGGAGGCATCAAAGCTGAACGGCGTTTTTTGCAACACCTTGTCAGCTAGTGTAAGAGGAAAAGTTCCCTGCATCCAAAACATATGATTGCAAAGAGCTTGGTGATGAATCATCACTCCTTTAGGTTTGCCAGTTGAACCCGAGGTGTAAATCACATAAGCCAAATTCTCAGCCCCAACGTCACTTGACAGATTCTCAGAACGAAACGGTGACAAGTTTTCCACCTCGGCATCCAAACAAACCATCGCCACCGTCATTTCTGGGAATCTCCCCTTTAAGCCTGATTGAGTCAACAACAGAGAAACTTGGGCATCCTCCAACATAAACGCCAAGCGCGCCGCGGGGTAAGCCGGATCAAGTGGCAGGTAGGCGCCCCCAGCCTTGAGAATGCCGAAAAGCCCAATCATCATCTCCAAGGAACGCTCAATGCAAATTCCCACCAACACTTCGGGTTTGACCCCCATATTTTGCAAATAATGGGCCAGTTGATTGGCTCTGGTGTTCAACGTCCGGTAAGTCAGTTGTTGGTCCTCAAAGACGACGGCAATGGCATCTGGTGTCTTCTCAACCTGTTCCTCAAACAGGTCAGCCAACGTCCTGTCACGCGGATAATCGGCGGCCGTGTCGTTCCAAGCCAACAGTTGCCGCTGCTCCGCCTCGGTGAGCAGGGACAAATCACCCAGTTTTTGTTCAAAATGAGTGATGATGCCCTCCAACAATGTTTGGAGATGTCCCAACATTCGGTTAATCGTATCAGCGGAAAATCGGCTCTCATAATACGATATTTTCAAGTTCAATTCCGAATCAGCCAAGGCGGCAACCACTGTCAAGGGGTAGTTTGTCATCTCTGTGGCTTGGATGTCATCTATTTTCAGGCCATTTTGTTTTTCATCTATCAAAGAGTCATCAATCGGATAATTCTCAAAAACGACAATGCTCTCAAAGAGGGGCAAACCGCGGGCCACCTCACTCCATCCCTGAATATCGATCAGCGGCGTATAGGAATATTGCTCACGTTCCACCTGTTGGGCTTGTAGTTGTTGCAGCCAAGGTAGGAGTGAGGTTTCTGACGATACTGACACCCGCACGGGCAACGTATTGATGAACAGTCCCACCATCGACTCCGCATCCGCCAACGAGGCCGGACGTCCCGACACGGTCGCCCCAAACACAACATCCTCCTCGCCGCTGTAGCGGCTCAGAAGCAATGCCCAAGCACCTTGCACCAAGGTGTTTGCTGTGAGATGATGTTGCCGGGCAAATGTTTGCAAGGACTCGGTCGTCGCTTTTGACCATTGAAGCGTCTGTTCTCCAAAGTCCTCTTTTGGGGCGGAAATCTCAAAAGGGTTGTCCACCTTAAAAGGCGTGGGGGCACTGAAACCCTTCAGCTGCCTCGTCCAAAAGGACTGAGCTTTTTCGACATTCTGTTGGTGCAGCCAGGCAATATAGTCTTTATAGGGACGAGGTGGTTCTAAGTGTCGATTTTCTCCTTGGCAAAAGGCATCATAGAAAGCGATGAGTTCCTGAAAAATGATGGGGAGGCTCCAGCCATCCGTCAACAGATGATGACTGCTCCACACAAAATGGCAAGTTTCCCCAGTGAGTTGAATCAGAGTGCAGCGCATAAGGGGTGCTTGGTTGAGCGCAAAACCCTGCTCCACATCCTTCTGAAGAAAAGAGTCCAACTGTGCCTGCTGCTCAGTCGGTTTCAAGTCACGCCAGTTTAGATCATTCCAAGGCAGATCAACTTTTTTGCAGACGACTTGCAGTGGCTTGTCACGATTTTCCCACACAAACAGGGTGCGGAAAACGGCATGTCGTTCCACGACACGTTGCCACGCCTGCTTAAAGGCAGAAATATTCAGATATCCTTGCAAACGGAGGCCAAGTTGCTCGACATACACCCCGCTGCCGGGTGCATAGAGGGTATGGAACAGCATGCCCTGCTGCATGGGTGACAGCGGGTAGACAGACTCGATTTGTTTGAGATTGAGCTCGTCAATTAGTTGATCAAGTTCCTCTTGATTCAGTTCGGTATCGGGAAAATCTGACGGTGTGTAACCGTAAGCGTCTGGCGACTGACAATGGGCAATGAGATTATTTAAGGCTTCTATAAAGTGATTTGCCAACTTTTCAATGGTAGCCCGTTTATGAAAATTCTCGCTGTAAGTCCACTCCAATTGCATCTGCCCATTTTCATCAATGAGGCCATTGACTTCCAACAAATGAGTACGACAACCCAATGGGCTTTGTGTCGCGCCACTCGATTCTGGTGCTTCACCTACCAGAGGTTCTCCATATGACGCTTGAGTGAACTGTCCGAGATAGTTGAAGCAGACCTCAGCTTGAGGCAACGCTTGCAACCGCGGGGCCGCCTCATCGTTCAAATGTCTCAACAAGCCATGGCCAATGCCCCGATGGGGAATCTGGCGCAGTTGCTCTTTGATGGTTTTGAGGGCCGAGCCTTGATTGTCGGCAACGGCACGCAGGTCAAGCAAAACCGGAAACAGGCTGGTGAACCAGCCCAGCGTGCGAGAAATGTCAAGGTCTTCAAACAATTCTTCGCGCCCATGCCCCTCCAAATCAATGAGGAGAGTCGGTTCGCCGGTCCATTTGGCAAAGCTTTGCGCCAAAGCCGTCAACAGGACATCGTTGATCTGGGTCTGATAGGCTTGTGGCACTTCGGTCAGCAAGGCCCTCGTCTGTTCGGCATTCAGAGACACCGAGACTTCCGCACTTGAGGCGACCGTGTTGGCTTGGGTGTTTGATGGAAAGTCGACGGGTAAGGGCGCGACATTTGAACGGGATTCAGCCAACCAATACTCCAACTCGGCCGCGAGGGCGGAAGAGTGCCCGTATTCCCCCAAACGTCGTGCCCATTGCTGGAACGAGGTCGTTTTGGGGGGCAGCATCGGGTCGCCACGGCTCAATTGCTGGTAAGCGGTGACGAAATCCTCTAACAAAATTCGCCACGAGACCCCATCAACCACCAAGTGATGGATAATGACAAGCAAACGGTCCGGTTGATCAGCGCCCATCTGAAATAAAGCCACACGCAGCAACGGCCCTTCTGACAGCGACAGACTGGCTTGCAACTCGGCAGCGGTGGATTCAATCGTCGTGCGTTGTTGGTCAGCGGTCAATTCTGACAACTCTTTGACCATGACTTCAGTGGTTAGTGAACAGTTGTCCGTCATCAGAAACTCATGGTTCACGGAGACACGTGACCGGAGCATGTCATGGTGTTTCAGCAGTTGTGAGATGATTCGCTCCAAGTGCGGCTTTGTCAGGTTCGGTGACACTTTGACCAATACTGCTTGATTGTAGTGGTGGGGTTCCAGCAAATTTTGTTCAAAAAACTCATGCATAATGGGAGTCAGTGGCACCGCGCCCATTATCAGGCCTTGTTCAGCCTGGTGCGGCAAGCCGGTTCCGGCAACGGTCGCCAGTTCAGCAATCGTTTGATGTTCAAAGAGTTGTTTGGGCGTGAGTTTGAAACCGGTTTGATTGGCACGGGAAATCACCTGAATGCTGATGATCGAATCCCCGCCCAGTTCAAAGAAATTGTCATGGACGCCGACTCGTTCAACACCCAACACGTCGGCCCAAATATCGGCTAACCGTTTTTCTTCGGAGGTGCGAGGCGCAACAAACTGTTCTTCTGATGTTTCACGGTTCACTGACCATTGAGACAACGCCCCGCGATCAACTTTGCCATTGGGCGTGAGTGGCAGGTTTTCCAATGTGACAAAGGCCGATGGCATCATGTGATCGGGCAACCGCTCTTTCAAGAAGCCGCGTAATTCAGTCTGCCCAATCACCTGTTCAGGTTCGGGTACGCAAAAGGCCACTAACCGTTTGCCGGTTGGCCCATCCTCATGGACGACCACGGCATTTTCTCGCACGGCTGGATGTTGTCCCAGCGCAACTTCGATTTCGCCCAGTTCAATCCGAAAGCCACGAATCTTGACTTGGTTGTCCATGCGGCCCAGGTATTCAATGTTGCCGTCCGGGAGATGGCGGGCCAAGTCGCCGGTTTTGTAAAGACGGGCGTTGGGATCGTCACCAAAGGCATTCTTGATGAATTTCTCTCTCGTCAGTTCGGGGCGGTTGAGATACCCGCGAGCCAAGCCGACGCCACCAACATGCAACTCGCCGGGGACACCAATGGGAACAAGGTTGTCATACCGGTCCAAAACATGGATCGTCTTGTTCGCAATGGGATGGCCAATGGGGATGCTCTGAGGACGTGCATGTTGGTATGATGACGAGGTCGTTTCAAAGATTGTCGCCGTTATTGTCGCCTCTGTCGGACCATACGCATTGATGAGACGGATCGAATGGGTTGTCGGTATTTGCTGCCATGACCGGAGCATTTCAGGTGACATCACATCGCCACCCACGATCACCAATCTCAGAGGAGTGTCCCGCGCCAACCCTGGTGTCGAGAGCCACTCTTGACTCCACTGCTGCCAATAAGTCGGGGGCAGATCAATTACCGTGAGTCCCATCTCCAAGATTTTTTGATGAAAGTCGGTTGTCATCCAGACTTGGGCATCTCGCAAAACTAACATGGCACCGGTGATGAGAGCGGGAAAAATCTGCTCCAATGAGGCATCAAAGTTGACAGACGCAAATTGAAGCACACGGTCACTTGACCGGAGTTGATAATGATTTCGAGCAATGCAAAAGCAGTGGCTGGTGATGGCACTTTGAGAAATCATCACCCCTTTAGGCTGACCCGTTGAGCCGGACGTGTAAATCACATAAGCCAAATCATCCTGCCCCCTCCCACCTTTTGGGTTGTTCACCCTCAGCCATGACAGCGTTTCTGCCTCGGCATCCAGGCAAACCACCTGTGCGGCGGTCTTTGGCAACTCATCAACAAGACTCGTCTGAGTCAGCACCACCGAGACTTGGGCATCCTCCAACATAAACGCCAAACGCGCCGCTGGATAGGCAGGATCAAGTGGCAAGTAGGCACCCCCAGCCTTGAGAATGCCGAGAAGTCCAATAACCATTCCCAAGGAACGCTCAACACAAATTCCAACCAAGGTATCGGGTTTGACCCCCATATTTTGTAAATAATGGGCCAATTGATTGGCTTTAATATTGGTTTCTTGGTAAGTCAACTGTTGCTTTTCAAAGACGACGGCAATGGCCTGTGGCGTTTTATCAACCTGTTCTTCAAATAGGTCAACCAACGTCTTGTCACGCGGATAATCGGCGGCCGTGTCGTTCCAACTGTGCAGTTGCTGCTGCTCCTTTTCTGTGAGCAAAGGCAATTCGTGAATCGGCTGCCGAGGATTAGCCACCATACCCGTTAATAAGGTCTTCAAATGCCCCATCATGCGTTCCATGGTCGCGGCCTCAAACAAGTCGGTGCTATATTCAAGTGTTCCGTCCAAACAGAGCGAAGTTTCCTCCATTGTCAAGCTGAGGTCAAATTGAGCAACGACGCTTTCCGGTTCCACAGGGGTTAAACTCAGTCCGGCTAATTCCAAGCTTTCCGTCGGCACATTTTGTACGAACATCACTTGGAATAAAGGAGAATGGCTAAGGGAGCGCACCGGTTGCAGTTCTTCAACCAGTTGTTCAAAGGGAATATCTTGGTTGGCATACGCATCAAGGGCGACACGACGGACACGTTTGAGTAAC
>JAOZRQ010000879.1 GCA_029940115.1 Desulfobacterales bacterium | reverse complement strand
GCCACCATGACCCCTCCGCGCATGGCAAACACATAGACGCTGCCCTTTACGAATTGACCGTCCTTCTTGTTGATCTCGCACAGGGTGCCGGTAAGGTCACCCTTCATCATTTTGGCTGCCGCCTCACATTTTGCCACACATTCTTCCTTGTCACCTGCAATGGCAGGCCCTGCCAACCAGAGCCCGAGCAGTGCGATCAATGTGAGAATCACAAGTTTTCTCATGCTTCCTCCTCAAAAGTTTATGATTAAACAAAAACAACTGAAACTAAAACCCGCAACTAACAAAAACCAGCCAGACTTCTGTCACCACCTCCTCTCATTGTGAAATTGATATCCAGATTGTTTCAGCAAACCAGATTGAAAAGTCGGGAATGGGCGAAAAACCCGGCTTTTTCCCAAACGGGCCGACTCCCAACTACAAGAAAAAGCCGGGTTTCTTTCATCAGAATGGGCAATTTTAAAAGCTCGTCCTCCTTTTTTCAAAGTTACCCTCATGGATCATGAATCCGATTGAATGATTGAACTTCTCCCTTTTATCATATTTTTCAAAAAATGCAAGAGAAAATAAAAATATTTTTTGCTTTATGAAATGAATGCTGTTTATCTTGTGAAGAGGAAAGAAACCCGGCTTTTTCTGGCAGGGAGTCGGCCCGTTTGGGGAAAAGCCGGGTACAGAAAGAAACCCGGCTTTTTCTTGCAGTTGGGGAGTCGGCCCATTTGGGAAAAAGCCGGGTTTCTCGGCTTTTTCTTGCAGTTGGGGAGTCGGCCCGTCTGGGAAAAAGCCGGGTTTCTCGCCGTTAGAACTAGAAACATCAAACATCAAGCTTGCTTCTCTGCCGTCACCACCATCCGATGGGTCATGAACCCGTAATCGTTTCCATCGGTGTCCCGGCACATGAAATCCCTTTCAAGGGATACCGTCGAAAACCCTGCTGAACAGACCAGCTCTGAGATGACCTCTGGACTGTAAAGTCGCGTACAATACGTTTGCTCCCGAATACACCCGTTTTTTCCGGAAATGACCTTCTCACGGCTGAATATCATATCCTCATCCAGTTCCCTTGTCCGGGTGACCGTTATGTCCTCATCTGCCTGGTGACGGGAAAAGGGTTTGAAGTTTTTCAGGACATGGTCTTTGTCCGGCAGGTCCAGCAACAGCGTTCCCTCAGGTTCAAGGAGTCGGAAAGTCTCTTTCAGAAACTTTCTGTTTTCACTCTCATCAACAAAATACCCAAAGGAACTCCCCATGACCATGACAAACCGGAAACGCTCTCCAGGCAAGCCGGTGGCCCTGGCGTCACCTTGGACAAAAGAGGTGCCGAGTTCCTGCGCCTTGGCCGTCTGGTTCCCGAGTTCGATCAGGTATTCCGAGTAATCCAATACCGTCACATCGGTAAATCCGCGCCTTGAAAGCTCCAGCGCGTGCCGGCCCTGTCCCCCGCACAGATCAAGAATCGGATCCGATTTGTCCAAGTTCAGGGCAGTTTCCAGAAAATTGACCTCCTGACAGGTCAGTTCCTCATCACAGACAGACCGGGCATCGGTCTGAATGTAAACCTCGTCAAAAATATCCTTCCACCAGTCTTCATCAACTTGAATACGCATATATACTCCCATGTAAATCAGTTTGAAGAGTTTGTGAGTTTGTGAGTTTGTGAGTTGGTTTCTGTGGGGTTCAGGTTTGATTGTTGCCCACGCGCCATCTTCCA
>JAOZRQ010000415.1:3276-6245 GCA_029940115.1 Desulfobacterales bacterium | reverse complement strand
CATGAGCCGGGGGATCAATCCCCCGGCTGAGAGCGCAAGTACGCTGAAGCGCACTGTCATGTCAGATGGCTTCAGGTCGCCGGGGGATCAATCCTCCGGCTGAGAGCGCAAGTCGCCGGGGGATCAATCCCCCGGCTGAGAGCGCAAGTACGCTGAAGCGCACTTCTGGGTCAGCCAGCTCGCAGGCCATGAGCCGGGGGATCAATCCCCCGGCTGAGAGCGCAAGTACGCTGAAGCGCACTGTCATGTCAGATGGCTTCAGGTCGCCGGGGGATCAATCCTCCGACTGAGAGCGCGTAGGCTAAAGCGCACGGTCACGTCAGCTGGCTTCAGCCTGCTTGGGCTTTCAGACCCGGAATTGATTCCGGGTCGCCGGGGATCAATCCCCCGTCTGAAAGCGCAAGTACGCTGAAATACGCTTCTGGGTCAGCCGACTCGCAGGCGGTTGACCCGTCTCGACTTTCGGGCGATCTTCCGCCGGACTTTTCTTCTTTTGCGTTCTTTCTTGGACAGCTTTCTTTCTGGCATACTCATCTCCTTCTGTTTATAAATTTATCCGCCATTCAGATATGGAAATAAAAATCAAACCTGTCATTCCGGGCATGAGACGGGAACGGGCGTATTTATGAGTTGGGGGAGTCCCGTGGGGACTGCTGAGAACAGCCCAGTTTCAATTTCGCTTCCTCCAGACGTGAAATTTTTCCATGGCAGGCTCTCTTTCCAAAATCGGTTTGTCTCGTCTTGTGTCAGCTTGTCTGCGTTCATCCTGCCTTTGACAATCTTAGGATAACCAGATTAGAATTGCCACTGTCATTCATACGATGAAATCTTCATTTTCATAATATAAAAGATAAGTCAATGGGGTAAATACCGTATTTGATGGTGGCAAAATGCGTAATCATAGGGTAGTAATTTGCTACCTCAGCAAGAAAGCCGAATATGATTGCTCCCTCGAACCGAGCATCAGACATTGTGTACAGGACAAAAAAATGATTGGGGGAAAGAAACCCGGCTTTTTCTTGCAGTTGGGAAGTCGTCTCACGCCTCAGGTTTCACGTTTAAAAATGAATGATCATTCATTTTTATTTAACAAAGAATTCCTATCCTTCACTTAAGACTTTTCCACTCCAAAAATTTTATAAAACCAAGTAAACAAAGGGATGAAAAATATATTCTCACCCCGTTATTTTTTCTTGACAGGGCAAAATTAGTCTGATAAATGAATGAACATTCATTCAAAAAGATGTGACCTGAATCCGAGCATACCGGGGATGTTGGTCGCGATTACTGAGGGTGGCAGAACAAGTTCCCCATTTCCCTGTTCCACTGCCCTTGTACGCCGGGCCGCTGGATTTGGCACTCCGGTGCGAGCAAGGGACCGGCCAAGGCAAGGTGAACTGATAGATGAAGTATCCTGAATTTTTATGGCATGTTGCAATAAAATTTTATTTTTTAGCGTCCATTGGATTCAATATTCTGCCGAATGAAAGGGAGCTTTAAGCATATTTCAAAATTTACAGGGAAAAATTATTTATTGTGCAGTGCAATATTTTTTTCTTGACACCCCACAAATGCACCTTATCTTTGTTCCATTATAATTCTGGAACTCCACTAAAAAATGGAGATCATGTCTGATGCCAGTCGTTGACGATCTTGCCTAAACCGAGCAATTTGTGAAACACTGGACTTTCCAGAATCGGGCCTCCAAGCTTTTATAGGGACATTATGAAAAATAATTTACCTGCGGGCATCTTATCTTTCTGGCATCCTTATTAAAGCTTCGGAGTTTTTTTATGTAGAAGATTTTTGACCCAGATGCCTGACGTTCAATCCACCGAATGATCAGGCGATCAAGGAGGAAAAAGAATGAAAAAACCCGTTTTTCTTGCGCTTCTTCTGATTATTATTCTCTGCGCCACGGAAGTCTTGGGCAATTCCATTCCGAGCAATCTGAGGAAGGAATTGAAGCCCAAGGAGCTGAAATATTTTCACATTGTCAAGGCCGCGGCGGAGAAATATGACATAGATGCCAGCTGGTTAATGGCCATCATCAAAGTGGAATCCAACTTCAACCATAAGGCGGCCTCATCCAAAGGGGCCATCGGGCTGATGCAGCTGATGCCGAAGACAGCCAAGTCCCTTGGCATCAACGACCCGTTTGAACCCCGGAAAAATGTGGAAGCCGGGGCCAAATATTTTTCCAGGCTGGTTCAAAGCTTTGGCCGCATGGAGCTCGCACTGGCCGCGTACAACGCTGGCCCCACACGGGTCAGAAAGCTGAGAAGGGTCCCTCTTTTCAGGCAGACCATCAACTATGTCGCCAAGGTGCTTAAGCATCAGAAAAGGTATTCGGTGATCATCTCCCCACTGATATCTTCAAATCTGTTTGACAGATGGTCAAAAATGGCGTATCTGTTCATACTTGCCTGACAGCGTTTTAATCTTGCTCTTAATCTCGCTCCTGTCCATTTGATTAAGAGCAGGAGCAAAATCAAGATTGAGAGTAAGATTAAGATTGAGACCTAGTACAGCACTTCGTAAATTCGTGACCCTCCCTTCAGGAGGCTGACAGCCTGACCTTTCATGGTCAGCCAAAGTCATGGGGAGGGTCACGGACTTCCAAAGTGGTGTACCAGATTGAGCGATTCTTTGATTCCCACCCTGCAATGTCGGGGCCTCAACGATTTTCGGATTCCCATCCATTGGGTGAAAGGCGTGAGAGGGAAAGCCCTGAATGCCAGACACTCGGCCAGTTTTTCTGATAAGAATCGCTCAATTTGGGTGAGATCAAGATGAATGGAAAAGTTTGTAGTTCCACCTTTAGGCGGTGCCTCACCGCCTAAAGGCGGAACTACAAACTTTTCAGCTCAAAAAAAGTGTAAACCCATAAATGAAGGATGCCAATATTCCTTAACCCTTAGCCCTTAGCCCTTAGCCCTTAGCCCTTAGCCCTTAGCCCTTAGCCCTTA
>JAOZRQ010000415.1:0-3176 GCA_029940115.1 Desulfobacterales bacterium | reverse complement strand
CCCTTAGCCCTTAACCCTTAGCCCTTAGCCCTTAGCCCTTAACCCTTAACCCTTTTAACTCAGGATACAATCATGTTCCGAGAAAATCTGAACAAAATCGTCCAAAGAGACAATCTGACCGAAGAAGAGATGTCTAAGATGATCGCTGACATCTTTTCAGGACATATCACGGATGCCCAGATCGGCGCGATGATGGCCGCGCTGGCCACCAAGGGGGAGACTTTTGAGGAACTGGCCGGCGCGGCAAAGGCCATGCGGCGGAAGGCAAAGCGCATTCAATCCTCGGCAGCCACTGTGGTGGACACCTGCGGCACAGGCGGAGACGGCGCGCAGACCTTCAACATCTCCACCACCACCGCGTTTGTCGTGGCCGGTTGTGGGGTGACCGTGGCCAAGCACGGAAACCGCTCGGTCTCCAGCCAGTGCGGCAGCGCGGACCTTCTTGAAGTTCTGGGGGTGAAACTCGACACCGCGCCGGAGATCGTGGAGGAGGCGGTTGGGGAGATCGGCATCGGCTTTCTGTTCGCACCGCTGTATCACGGGGCCATGAAATATGCGGCCAAACCGAGGAAAGAAGTGGGGCTTCGCTCCATCTTCAACATGCTGGGACCGCTCACCAACCCCGCCGCGGCCAATTGCCAACTCTTGGGGGTCTATGCCCCGGACCTGACAGAAATGTTTGCCCAAGCCCTCAAGCTGCTGGGCACGAAACGGGCCTTTGTGGTGCATGGACACGACGGGTTGGACGAGATATCGGTCTGCGCGGCCACACGGGTCTCCGAACTCAAAGAGGGGCTCATTCGGACATACGACATCCATCCGGAACAATTTTTCGGGGAACAGGCGGATCCGGAGGCACTTTCCGGAGGAAACCCTGAAACCAACGCAAGCATCACAACAGCCATTCTCAAAGGGGAGGAAGGCCCCAAACGGAATGTGGTGTTGCTGAACGCCTCGGCCGCGCTGGTGGCTGCCGGAAAGGCAGAGGACTTTCAAGAAGGGATTCGCATGGCTCAGGAGGCGATTGATGAGGGAAGGGCCATGGAGAAATTGGACGCGCTGGTTGCATTTACTCAGGAAAACAGCTAGTACACCCCTTTTCAATCTCGTACTCCCTCGCTCGGCTCGGCAAATCGTTCGACTGAGCTCACCCGAAGTCCGGCGGGAGCATGGAGGCACGGACTTAAAAAATGATGTGCTAGTCCACCACTTTTTAACTCTTAACCCTTAACCCTTAAACCTTAAACCTTTTGATTTAAGTTCATACCCCTTGATCGGCTCGGATTGCCGCCGGATTTGGCAATCCCTGATACTTGTCCCCGACATCCCCCGATTAAAGATGTCGAGGGCAAGCTTTTCCCCGATACTTGTCCCCGACGTCTTTTATCGGGGAAAAGACGTCGGGGACAAGATGTCAGGACAGGTTCCGGCGGGAGCGGAAGCAACTTGGGAGAATTTCGGTCATCCATCAGAAATTGCAGATCCCGGTGTAATTTTCCGGTGTGATCTTGAGCAACTCCTCTTGGACCGTCTGTGACACATCCAGTCCCCTGATAAACTTGGCAAAGGTCTTTTGGGTGATCTTGGCATGGGTCCGGGTCAATTTCTTCAGCGCCTCATATGGTTCCGGGTAGCCCTCACGCCGCAAGATCGTCTGGATGGCTTCAGCCACCACTGCCCAGTTGCTCTCCAGATCCGCATGAATGGCCTTCTCATTCAGAATCAGCTTGCCGAGCCCTCTGAGCAACGACTTCTCGGCAATCACGGTATGGGCCAGCGGGACGCCGATGTTCCGTGTCACGGTGGAATCGGTCAGGTCCCGTTGCAATCTTGAAATCGGCAGTTTTGCCGAAAGATGCTCGAAAATGGCGTTCGCGACACCCAAGTTGCCTTCGGCGTTTTCAAAGTCAATCGGATTGACCTTATGGGGCATGGTGGAAGATCCCACCTCCCCCGCTTGGGTCTCCTGCTTGAAATAATCGAGGGAGATGTAAGTCCAGATGTCCCGACTCAGATCAATGAGGATCGTGTTCATCCGTTTCAGCGTGTCAAAAAAGGCCCCCAGATTGTCATAGTGCTCGATCTGGGTGGTCACCTGCAAGCGGTCAAGCTCCAATATCTCGTTCACCAGATGATCCGCGAACGCGTTCCAATCAATCCCCGGATATGCGGCATGATGGGCGTTGAAGTTGCCGGTGGCCCCCCCGAACTTGCCTGAGAACGGGATCTGCTTCAGCAGTTCCTCTTGGCGGGTCAGCCGCTCCACAAAGACATGAATCTCCTTCCCCAGCAGGGTGGGAGAGGCCGGCTGGCCGTGGGTGCGGGCAAGCATCGGGACCCCTCTCCAAGCATCCGCCTTTTCAGTCAGCTGCGCGATCAGCTCATGCAAGAGAGGCTCCAGCACCTCAGTCCAAGCGTCTCTCAATGAATAGGGGATCGCGATGTTGTTGATGTCCTGGGAGGTCAGGCCGAAATGGATGAACTCCTTGTACTCCTCCATGCCGAGCGCATCAAATCTCTCCTTGAGAAAATATTCGACCGCCTTGACATCATGGTTGGTCTCCTTCTCAATGTTCTTTATTCTTCGGGCGTATGTCGGAGAAAAATTTTCATAAATTGCTCTCAACGGTGCGAACAAATTTGTGTTGAAATCCTTGAATTGCGGCAACGGCAAATGGCACAGGGCAACAAAATATTCCACCTCAACCATCACCCGGTACCTTATCAACGCGCCTTCTGAAAAATAATCGGCCAATTTCACGACCGCCTTGCGATAGCGGCCATCCACAGGGGAAATGGCGTTCAACGGTGAAAGTTCCATGATCTCTCCATGAAAGGGGGTCTTGGTCGCTGGGTTCTCTTGATCAAACAAGTCTCCAGAATCCAGATATCAGTGATCCATTAGTTTAAATTTAAGGGCCAACGCCCTTGCCCGACACCGGGCAAGGGCACGACATGCACGGACACGTTCACGTGCACGTTCACGTTCACGTTCACGGGCACGGGACAAGGGCACGGATAGGAATCCTTAAGTTTACACTTATGATCAGTGACCTTATTGCATAGATCAGTTTTGTTTGCAAACCTCCCTGCAAATCCTGTCATTCCTGCGAATCCTGTCATTCCTGCGAATCCTGTCATTCCTGCGAAAGCAGGAATCCACCTGACCATCAAGC
>JAOZRQ010000414.1:2531-6254 GCA_029940115.1 Desulfobacterales bacterium | reverse complement strand
CGCATCACGTCCCACGCATCACGTCCCACGCATCACGTCCCACGCATCACGTCTCACGCATCACGTCCCACGCATCACGTCTCACGCATCACGTCTCACGCATCACGTTTCACACGTTTCACGTTTTAAGAGAAAATGGCCATGAAACGACTCAGAGTGTTCACGAGCAACCGATTGGAGGTACTTGTTCAGAAACTGGCTTGGGTCTTAGCCGATCAGCGGTTAAAATCCCCGCTGGACCGGGAGATCATCGTGGTCCAGAGCAAGGGCATGGAACGATGGGTCTCCATGGAGCTTGCCCGGTATCACGGGATCTGTGCAAATGCCGAATTTCCCTTTCCCAAAAAATTTGTCACCGAGCGTTTTCAGAAGGTCATCGAGAAACTCCCGGAACTCTCGCCCTTTGATCCCAAAGTGATGGCATGGCGGATTATGAAACTCCTCCCCGTATTGATCCGCAAACCCGGCTTTGGAAATCTCCGGCTCTATCTTGAAGGGACGGACATCAATTTCAGATGCTTTCAACTCGCGATGCGATTGGCCAACATCTATGATCGGTACCTGATTTTTCGGCCTGAGAGGATATTCAAATGGGAAAAGGGGGAGGAGGACCATTGGCAGGCGATGCTCTGGCGGGCGTTGGACACAGGAGAGGGGAGCCATCCCGCAACTTTGAGAAGACATTTTTTCAAGGCGCTGGAAACCGAACTCCGATACCAGACCCCTCATCTGCAATTTCCGGAAAGAGTCTCCATTTTCGGCATATCTGATCTCCCCAAGTTTCATATGGAGGTCTTTGACGCGATATCTTGGTTTACCCAAGTGAATCTGTTTCTCATGAATCCGTGCCAAGAGTACTGGAGCGACATTCTTTCAAATCGGGAGATCAAAAGGGCCACCGCGAGACAGCCCCCTCATCCTTCATCCCTCAACCCTCAACCAGGCACGAGTGGCAGGAGCGGGGGCCTCAACCCTCAATCCTCATTCTTCACGTCCTCTCATCTCCACTTGGAACAGGGGAACAGCCTGCTCGCGTCCATGGGCACATTGGGAAGGGACTTCTTTGAACTGATTCACGAATTTGGGGCTGAGGATGAACCGGATTTCGAGGATCCGGGAGAGGAGAGCCTCCTTCACTCTCTGCAATCGGACATCTTGCATCTGAGAGAACGCGGCAACGAGTCAGGGGGGAAGGCCATCATTTCCAAAGATGACCGCTCAGTTCAGATCCATTCCTGCCACAGCCCCATGCGGGAGATCGAGGTGTTGCATGACAGACTTCTTGAACTCTTTGAAACCGATCCGACGCTCTCTCCCTCGGACATTCTGGTGATGGCCCCAACAATCGAGGATTATTCCCCTTACATTCAGGCGGTGTTTGACCTGCCCAAGGATGATCCCCGAAGGATCCCCTTCAGCATCGCGGACAGGAGCATTCGGACAGAGAGCCGGCTGGTGGACACCTTCATGCAGATCCTCGATTTCACAAACAGCCGTTTCGGGGCTGCCCAAGTCGTCTCCATTCTTGAGTACCCGCCGGTGTGTCGGCGATTTGATCTGTCTGAGGCTGAACTGGAACGGATCCGGAGATGGATCAGGGACACCCGCATCCGATGGGGGATCAACGCGGACATCCGTGCGGAAATGGGGCTGCCCGGGCTGCCGGAGAACACTTGGGACGCGGGCTTGGACCGGCTCCTCCTCGGATATGCCCTGCCCGGGGGAGATCAGATGTTTGAAGACATCCTTCCATATGATTTCATCGAGGGAACCGAAGCGGCCACACTGGGGAAGTTTGTCGAATTTGAAAGGAGACTCTTCTCCTGTGTCCAATCCCTGGAACACTCCCGAGCCTTGTCCGAATGGTCAGACACGCTGATGAAGATGTTGAGCGAACTCTTCATGCCCGATGAGGATATCGAAATTGAGGCCCAGAACATCAGGAGCAGACTGAATGAACTGCATCAGATGCAGACAACAGCCGATTTCCATGAGAAGATCGGGATCAACATCATCAAAAACTTCTTAAACGACTATTTCAAGGAGCCTTCCCGATTCGGCTTCATCACCGGCGGCGTCACCTTCTGCGCGATGCTCCCCATGCGGAGCATCCCATTCAAGGTGATCGGGTTGGTGGGCATGAATTCGGACGCGTACCCGAGGCAGTCAAGACCCCTCGGGTTTGACCTCATGGCGAAGCATCCCAAGCGGGGGGACCCCTCGGGCCGGAATGACGACCGGTATCTCTTTCTCGAATCGCTCCTCTCTGCGAGAGAGAAATTGTACATCAGCCATATGGGCCAGAGTATAAAGGATAATAGCCTCATCCAGCCGTCTGTGCTGGTCAGCGAACTGATGGACACCATCGAAAAAGGCTTTGAGATCCCCGGACAGGAGAGCTTGACAGACCACCTCGTCACAAAGCACCGCCTTCAAGCTTTCAGCCTGGAATATTTCAGGGGGCGAGGGGCAAGGGGCGAGGGGCGAAGGACGAGGGGAAAGGGGCGAAGGACGAGGGGAAAGGGGCGAGGGGCGAGGGGAAAGGGGCGAGGGGCGAGGCAAGGGGGCGAGGAGCGAGGGGTCAGGAACACCCATAGCCCATCGCCCATAGCCCATAGCCCCTCGCCCCCTCGCCGCCTTTTCAGCTATTCCGAGGAGAACCTTGAGGCGGCCCGCTCTCTTTTGCAGCGTCGGGAGAGACCGCCGCGGTTTATCTCTGGAAAGCTTTCGGAGCCGCCGGCCGAATTGCGACAAATTGACCTGTCCGAACTGTGCCGTTTTTTCGGCAATCCCGCCAAATTTCTGTTGAACCAGCGGCTTGGGATATATTTTGATGAGAAGGGGGCCGCTCTTGAGGAAAGGGAGTCGTTTGATGTCCAAGGGTTGGACAAATATGTTCTCGTTGAGGAATTGGTGAAAAGACGACTTGAGGGCTGGGATATCCAAGCGCTTTTCACATTGAAAAAGGCCGCGGGCCAATTGCCTCACGGAACCGTTGGGGAATGTGTCTATGAAAAGCTCATCCAGGAAGTGGATCGCTTTGTGGAAAGAATATCGCCATATATTCAGGAGAATCCATTGGACCATCTGGAGATGGATATGAATCTGAATGGTTTCAAACTGATCGGAAAGGTTGAGGCGATCTATCCCAAGGGCCTGCTCCGCTATCGCTGTACAAAGGTCAAGTCCAAAGATCGACTGAACATCTGGATCCACCACCTCGCACTGAATTGCAGAAATGGTTCGGGACCGCATCCTCGGTTCAGCAGGGTTGCAGGATCGGATGCGATGTGGGAATATCAGCCGGTGGAGAACAGCCAAGACATTCTTGAGAGTCTTCTGGAAACCTACTGGGAGGGACTGAAAAGACCGCTTCCCTTTTTTCCGGAGGCCTCCTGCAAATATGCGGAGACCCGGGGGAGAAACAGATCCCATGAGGACGCGTTGCGAAGCGCGCAGAATGTTTGGACGGGAAGTGAATGGCATCCGGGCGAACTTGACAGAGATTTCTACTTTCAACAATGCTTTGGCCACACCTTTGATCCAGAATTCCAGAGCATCGCGCTGAATGTATTCAAGCCGCTTCTCGAACATCAGCGAAAAGTCAGACCGTAAGCATGAGAGAACCAAAGGAACTGAGCAAAACAATTTAAAAAATTGGTTTACATTTTTTAAGCCGAAAAGTTCGTAGTTCCGCCTCTCGGCGGTGTGACACCGCCGAGA
>JAOZRQ010000414.1:0-2521 GCA_029940115.1 Desulfobacterales bacterium | reverse complement strand
CGCCTAAAGGCGGAACTACAAACTTTTCGGCCATCTGGGAGTGTAAACCACTTTTCAGGCAAAATGAAGGATGCCAAAAATTGTCTTACATTGTTTGACATCCCAAAGTTTTTTTGATGCTAAAAAGAATGCTCGGCCAATCTTGGCAATCCTCCAATCCCACGAATCCTCGTTCAGACAATGGGAGGGCTTGACACACGATTCAAAAAATCGTTCTGCAATCGTTTGACACCCAAAATCTTTCTTGATGCCTTGAAGGAGGAGGCCAATCCTGGCAATCCCTTGATTCCACAAATCCTGGTTCAGACAATGGATTTGCGAAAGTCAACAACTTTCACCACAAATTCTTGACAAAACGCAGAAAAAAAACTCGAAGAACGATTTAAAAAATCGTTCTACAGTGATGAAACAGGATGAGGCATACACTTTATCCGAACTTCCCCGGGATGTTGTCACTTTAAGATTTCGGTTCCCTGACATCAATCCGCCCGCCACCTTCCACTTTCTGCTTTCTGCTTGACATCCCCCTGTTCTGACTTACATTCAGCATATGACTTGCCAAACTGGCCCTGATTGGCACAAATCCGAGGCTTCGACCCCGGCAATGAATTGCCGGGCTATTCTCACAAGTCCCTACGGGACGATTAGTTTGTAAAACATTCCCGCAGTTTGTAAAATATTTCCCGAAACGACGAAATAATATGTAAAGTATTTCTGAGTCAATAATAGGCTTTGCTTTTACAGGAAGCCAATTTCCGGGTCAGACAGCGGGAACCGCGTGAAAGGGGAAGACCCCAAAAAGGCCGGTTCCCGCTGTCTGCCCGGAATGACATGCTGTTGACGCTCCTTCAAACATCAAGCATCAATCATGAAAATCGGTTCCCTTCAACTAAAAAACATCACCATCCTGGCCCCCCTTGCCGGCATCACCAATCTCCCGTTTCGCATCCTCGCGAAGGAGGCCGGGTGTGGGTTGGTCTGTTCTGAGATGGTGAGCGCGAACGGACTCGCCTATCAGTCAAAGAAGACCTATAAGATGCTCGACAGCGTGGCGGAAGAGAAGCCCCTCTCCCTTCAGATGTTCGGGGCGGACCCCTCAATCATGGCAGAGGCCGCGGCCATGGTCCAGGCGTCAGGCGCGGATATCTTGGACATCAACTTCGGTTGCTCAGTCAAAAAAGTGGTCAAAACCGGGGCAGGGGTTGCGTTGATGAGAGAACCTGAAAGAGCCGAGGCGATTCTCAGGGCCGTTCGGAAGGCGGTGAGCATTCCCCTGACCATAAAGATCAGGACCGGGTGGGACCGTTCCGGGGATCAGGCGTCCAGAATCGCAAGACTGGCGGAAGCCTGCGGCGTGGATGCCATTGCCGTCCATCCGAGAACGGCGCCCCAAGGGTTCAGCGGCCACGCGGACTGGTCCGTCATCGCAAGGATCAAGGCGGCCATCTCCATTCCGGTCGTCGGCAACGGGGATATCGTGGTCCCGGAGGACGCGCACAACATGCTTGAGCAGACCGGATGCGATGCGATCATGATCGGCAGAGCCGCTATCGGGAATCCGTGGATATTCTCCCAAGTCTTGTCCCTTATCCGAGGAGAGGACGTCGCGCCGGTCGCGCTTTCATTACGCCATCAGACCATCATCCGCTATCTTGAGGCATCGGTCCGACACATCGGGGAGGAACACGCCTGCCGCATGATGCGGAGCCGTCTGGGATGGTTTGTCAAGGGGTTGCCGAACAGCAGCCGCTTTCGGGAATCCATCAAGCGGATCGCGTCCGAGAAAGAGGCCAAGGAACGCCTGGCTCAATATATGCAATCCATAAAGTTTGTAGTTCCGCCTTCAGGCGGTGTGACACCGCCTGAAGGCGGAACTACAAACTGAGGGGAACATTTATCCGGCCGCTGTCAATCGGGCCTTCTCCTGATTCAGCATCCCCTCGAACTTGGCTCCCACGATTTGCATATCTGCGTTCCATCCAGAGTCTGCCTCCAAATTCGGAACCACCGCTGTGCCGGACACCGCATGCCTTTCTGCGAGATGCCGTTTCATCTCGTCATGCTTTCTCCGGGCCATCCCGACGACGGTCTCCTGATATTCATCCAACACCGATTGGAATTCTGCCGTGTCCAACCCACAAATTTCATTGAGCAACGCAAAAAAAGGCTGGTTATCCTGATTCAGACGAAGCCTGCCCGCAATGTCACTTGACAAAACCCGTTTGTCTGTCACCGCGCACTCTTTTTCCAGCGTGTTCAGATCCTTCCTCATATGTTCCATGCCAATGGCCTTGTCCATAAATCTTTGGACCAAGCCATTCACCTTTTTCCTGAATTCCTGGTGCCTTTGCGCCTGCTTTTCATCGTCAGAGAGGGTAAGATGTTTTGTCCTCTCCATGACGATATCCCATCTGCTTTTGATTTCTGCCATCCATTCACCTCCCATGTAAATCAGTTAAAGAGTTTGTGAGTTGGTGAGTTGGTGAGTTGGTGAGTTGGTTTCTGTGGGGTTCAGGTTTGA
>JAOZRQ010000413.1 GCA_029940115.1 Desulfobacterales bacterium | reverse complement strand
GCATCACGCATCACGCATCACATTTCACGCATCACATTTCACGCATCACGCATCATGCATCACAAAGGAAACATGATGAAGACAGATTCAGAAAAGGAATACCTGATCAGAGCCATCGACGCGTTCAACAGAAAGATTATCGTCGTCTCGCCGGACTTCAAGATACTGGCGGCCAACGACTATGTTGTTCAGACCCGGGGGATGGAGATTGTGGATCAGACCTGCTATGAATATCTTTATGGTCGGTCGGAACCATGTGAACACTGTCCGGTGGAGAGGGTCATACGGGGCGGCAGACCGGCACTGACCTATCAGGCGGATATGCTTCCATATGCGGAAAAGACATTGTGTTTCTACTCCTATCCGATTTTCTCCGGCACAGAGATTGACGCGGTGGTGATGCTCGATTTCGGCATTCCTGTGCTGGAATGTCTGGAGGAGAAGCTGGATCGATCCAACGCGTTTCTGCGGAACCTCATCCTCAGCTCGGTGGACGGCGTCATCGCGGCCGACAAGACCGGCAAGATATTCATCTTCAATGACGCGGCCGTGGAGATCAGCGGGTATGGTGCGAATGAGGCCATCAACCATCTCGATATCCGTGAGATTTATCCCGGAGACGGTGCGCGGGAGGTGATGAAAAAGCTCCGAAGTGAGGAATACGGGGGCAAAGGGAAGCTCAAATCGTATCGGATGGATGTGCTGACAAAGAACCGGGAAATCACCCCGATCAACTTGGATGCGGCCATCATTCATGAGGGAGAGGCCGAGGTGGCCACCATCGGCTTCTTCCATGACATGCGCGAGGAGCTCCGGATGAAGAAGGAACTCGAAAAGACGCAGTTGCAACTTCTCCAATCCGAAAAGATGGCCTCCCTCGGCAAACTGGCCGCGGGAGTGGCGCATCAGCTGAACAATCCGTTGGGCGGGATCATCCTGTTCACCAAGCTGGTCATGGAGGAGTATGATCTGGAGCCGGCCACGCTGGCGGATCTCGACCGCATTCTCAAGGACGCCCAACGATGCCGTGACACCGTCAAGGAGCTGCTTGAGTTCGCCCGACAGACCCGCCAGGAGATGCGACCCCACAACATCAACACGGCCCTGCGTCGGACGCTGTTTCTGCTGGAGAGCCAGGCCCTTTTTCAGAACATTGAGATCGACAGGCAACTGGACACCTCCCTGCCGATGATTCCCACGGACATTCAGCAACTGAATCATGTGTTCATGAACCTCATTCTCAACGCGGCTCAAGCCATGAGGGGAAACGGGAGGCTGACGGTGAAGACTGGCCTGTCACCAAACCGGGAGATGGCCCGCATTGAGATATCAGACACCGGCCCCGGCATCCCCGAAGAGATTCTCCCCCACATCTTCGACCCCTTTTTCACGACCAAGGATGAGGGGGAAGGCACGGGACTGGGACTCAGCCTGGTTTACGGGATCGTGGAAAACCACGGCGGGAAAATCATCGCCGGGAACCAACCCGAAGGCGGCGCGACGTTTGTCATTGAATTGAACATTGATTCGCGGCCAAATTCAAGTGTGAGTTCAAGTATAAGTTCAAGTTCAAGTTCACGGGCTCCCCTAAATCCGTTATAATCAGAAAATACTGATTATAACGCTTTTCGGGGAGGCCGCCTGCCCGTGAACCTGAACGTGAACCTGAACGTGCACGTGAACTTGAACGTGAACTTGAGTTCATTTGTGGGCAAGTTCGAGTTCAAGTTCACGTTCAAGTATAAGTTCACGTTCACGTTCACGTTTGAACGCGGAACAACGAACCTTTTTCTTTCAATATTCAATATGATATCTAAGCAAAACCAAATACTTCCGAAAAGGCGCACCATCAGGGACCTCCTCGAAACGCCGTGGCTCGGTCTCCGGCCGGATGTGGTCCTCCATCCGGGTCCCATAGACCCGGACGGGCAACGCTCCTGGGTTCTCGAAGACCCGGTGCGGGGACAGGTCTTCCGTCTTGGATATGCCGAAGGGGAGATGCTCTACCGCCTGATCCGGGAACGTGATCCGGATGCCGCGGCAGTCGATCTCCACTTGACCACCACCCTGCGGCCCTCCATCGAGGAGATGACGGCATTTGTCATCATGTTGCAAAAAGAGGGGCTGGCGATTCTGCCAAAGGAGGAGGTGATCCGAAACTCGGCACTCGACACCCGGAACCCGGGATCTGAGATCCCCTTTGTTCAGAAGCTGCTCCAAGGGGCGATTTTTTTCCGCATCCCGCTTTTCAGGCCCGACGCGTTTCTGAGCCGGACCCTGCCATATGTCTCTTGGCTCTGGTCCCCGGTTCTCTGCGGATTCTATCTCCTATGCGGCTTGGTCGGGCTGATGATGACCCTTCAGGAGATCGAACTCTATTTCAGCACGGTCAGCTATCTCTTCACGCCCCAAGGAGGGCTTGCCTTTTTCCTCTGTCTGGCCCTGCTCAAGACGGGCCATGAGTTTGCCCATGCCTACTCGGTGAAGGCACTGAACCCGGACCTTCATGTCCGGAGCATGGGGATATTTTTCATCGTGTTCTGGCCCCTGCTCTATACCGACACCACCGATGTCTGGAAGGTTCCGGACCGCGGCCGGCGGATGTGGGTGAGCGCGGCCGGGGTTCTCTTTGAACTCGCGGTCGCGGGGATCGCACTTCTGCTATGGGCCATGCTGCCCGACGGGATCCTCCGCAGCCTGATGTTCTTTCTTTCAGGCACCTCCCTAATCACCTCCATCTTCGTGAACCTGAACCCGTTCATGCGCTTTGACGGCTACTATCTGCTCATGGATCTCTGGGGCATTGACAATCTCCGCCCCAGGGCCTTTGCCATGGTACGGCATTTTGTCCGACGAATCCTTTTGGACTGGAAAGGGCCATCGCCCGAAATCCATCCCCATCGCCGGGGCATGATCTTCTACGGATTTCTCGCACTTCTCTACCGTCTGTTCATCGCGTTCTCCATTGCCGCGGCGGTCTATTACCTCTTTTTCCCGGCATTGGCCGTGGTCGTGGTCATGGTGGAATTCTGGATGTTCATCATCCGGCCGCTCTGGATGGAGACCCGAGGCGTCATCAAAGGCCGTCAGCATATCGGGTCAAAATTCCGCCTAACCCTGAACGCAGGTGTCTTTCTATGCCTCTGCATCTTGCTGTGCGCGCCCCTGCCCCGATTCACGAATCTTCCCGCGCTGCTGGTCTGCAAAGGAACCACCCGGATCGAAGCCCCGGGATCCGGACGGCTGACCGACGCGATCCCTCCTGTGGGTCACGCGGTGAAGGGGGGTGATCTCATCACTCGGATCGAAGATGATGCCCTTCGATATGAGCTTCAGAACGCCCGGTTTGACCTTGAATCAGTCCGAGCATCCATGGAAAACCTGGGCACAGGCGGGGAGCGGGGCGCGTATCGGAACTGGCTGATGGCAGAGGAGAAGCGGCTGACAGCGGTCAGGGACAAGCTGGTTCAGGCATCGGCCCAACTGGAGATCCGCATGCCGATCCCTGGCTGGATCACCGCGGTGAACGAGGACCTGTATGAAGGGGCCTTTGTATCGGAGGGGGCGTATCTCTTCACCCTCTCAAACCCGGACGAGCGTGAGATAAAAGCATATCTCCACGAAAATATGAGGATCGAAAGCGATTCCCTGATCCAAGCCGCGTTCCGACCGCTGACGGTGAGCCGATGGCTGTCATCCCCCGACCATCCTGTGAAATTTCGGGAAAAGAGTCCGTTTCCCACCCGATATCTGCCCAACCAGAGTCTCCTTGACTTTGCAGGCGGTCCAATGATATCCGTGGCGGATAGCCAAGGCAGACGACCGAGGGATGCCCATTTCACCCTCTACTTCGACGTTCAGGACGCGCCCTCCCGGCTTCCCCACGGGATGCCGTGCCGGATATGGGTCAAGACAGAGCGGGCCTCGGTACTGGAACAGGTCATGGCCGGCATCTGGAGGCGGTTGGCGGAGAGAGGGCTTTTTTGAGCGGGTGGCAACTTTGGGGCTTTTACGAAAGGTTTCACCGCAACAGCACGGGCAGACATCGGGCCTCCGAGCCGACAGATGACGGCGTTGCGGACAGGCAACCGCAGACTGAATACGAGTCCGCATCGTGAAGTCGGCTGACGTCGTTCAGTTTGACCGAAACACACAGAGACGTATTCGTGGAATGTTTGCCCTCGATATCCGCATAAAAGGCTTTGATCGCGATCATGTCTGTCTCAAAGTCCCCCGTGGGCTGAAACAGGGGGCCGATGCCGCCCTTCTTTCGCCCGTAATCCAGAAATCCCATGCCGATGGGAATGCCTGCGCCGATGGCGATGTGATAAAAACCAGTTTTCCATTTCCTCACTTTTTTACGGGTCCCTGACGGTGCGATGACCATCGCCAGATTTTCGCTTTCCCGGAAAAATTGTATGGCCTGCTCAACCGTGTTGGTGGATTGGTTCCGGTCAACAGGAATCACGCCCAGCCACCTGAAGAAAATCCCCCCGGGCCAGTCGGTCAGTTCCTTTTTCGCCATGATGTAAACTTTGAGATTGAGGCTGAACGCGACCAGCAACATCAGAACGAAATCCCAGTTGGAAGTGTGGGGCGCGGCAATCAGGATATATTTGGGAATATTCGGTTTTTCCCCCTCTGTTTTCCACCCCAGCCCTTTGAGGATAAAAAGAGAAAACCAACGCATGAGAGGGTTTATCAGGGGTGTGTCAAAAATGGTGTGTTTCATGATGTTCATCTGTTCCAAACCTTTCTGTCAGGATTGCCGGCATCCTCCACCCGTTTACAGCCAAAAAGTTCGCTGATCACAACGGGTTTAGGGGAGCCTTAAACTTAAACTTGAACGTGCACGTGAACGAGAACGTGCACATAAACGAATGTTCACGTCAGGATTCATACCACAGGCATGGCTCAAATACCAGCGGCACAAGATGCTTTTACAAATCTTTTACAGTTTGTAGTTCCGCCTTCAGGCGGTGTGACAGGCATGGCTCAAATACCAGTGGCACAGGATGCTTTTACAAGTCTTTTACAGTTTGTAGTTCCGCCTTCAGGCGGTGTGACACCGCCTAAAGGCAGAACTACAAACTGAGCCTGCCTTCGCGGGAATGACAGGATCATTGAGTTACAGCTTACAAGTTACAGGGGTGCGTTTGTTGCCGACGCGCCGTCATCCACTATTTTTTTGCCTTGGTGTAAAAATTTATGTCCAGTTTTTGACAGACAACTTTTGTCCCCACTGTCTGAACCAGGATTTCGGGTGAACAAAACCCGGCTTCTTTTGGCAGTTCCAGTTTGTTGCAATTTTATCTTTGGTGACCTTTAACGCGAAGCTGGGTTTCTTTGGGGGAGCATTGACATGCGAGACATGCCAGTGCCTCCATCCCCCTCATCCTCCTCCCGAGTGTCCGTCCGTCTCCCAGCATGTCCCTGAATTCCCTGATCTCCACACATTCCGGCAGGGCCACGATGTCCGTGACCCAGAGTGGGCTTCCGGAGTTTCCGATCCCGCCCTGTTCCAAAAACATCCCGTCCCACCAATGAGAAGACGAATTTGCAATTCGCTCAGGCACGATGTGGGACGAGTTTGCAATTTGTTCGGGCACGATTTGAAAAATCGTGCTACTTTGAACGATTTTGGACATTATTTATGAGACAGAGCACTAAGGGATTTTGTGGTCTGAAGCCGTCTTTTGAACGCCGGATTTGTCAATCCGGCGGGTGCGCGGGAAATGCTCGGTTTGGATGCAAATCCGAACCATTCAAGTTGCCTGTTGCCAGTTGTCTGTGGCAACCTGCAACTGACAACTGACCCATTATCCCCACTTGGCTTGGACAAAAAACCATGCAGCGGATATCAGCGTCGGCCCCCATATCTGCTTATTCCCCACAAAGGCCAGCCAAAGCAGGAAGATGACGATCATCGAAATGATCCCGATGAACAGCCGGTCTCCCCGGGTGGTCCTGATGGGGAAGAATCCCTTTCTCGCCACAGTGGGGGAAAGGACCTCCCACACGGTCATAAAGACCAAGACATTGAACAGCGTGATAAACGCGATCGCGCTGGGCAGGGTCCAATACATCCACGCGGTGTTTTCTGTGATCCATTCAAACATAGACTCCTCCTTTGGAAATTATGAAGGATGAATTATGAAGGGCTTGTTCATCCTTCAGACTTCATCCCTCAGACTTCATCCCTCAGACTTCATCCCTCAGACTTCATCCCTCAGACCTCATCCCTCAGACTTCATCCCTCAGAC
>JAOZRQ010000878.1 GCA_029940115.1 Desulfobacterales bacterium | reverse complement strand
GGGACTTCCCCGCACGGCGGCGGAATTATAAGACCTACGAGGTTTTTGAAACCTCGTAGGTCTTTGAAGCAAAAACTTTTGATCAGGTACTTAGATATCATGGCGGAATTTGAAAGGCCCATCGGTCTCAGATTTGTCGAATTTGCAGAATATCTTGAGAAAGTGCTGGGCAAAAAGACCGATGTCCTGACCCCTGCTGGTGTGAGAGGGATCATTGTGAAAAGAATTGCCGAAGATATTGAAGCGAGTGTGATCTATGTCTGAATGAACTGACACAGGGCAACGAGCTATGGAACATATCGAATATGAAAAAGACTTTTATTCATGGCTGATGATCAACGCGGAATGGCTTCGTGAAGGAAAGTTCACGAAAATTGACGCGGAAAACATCGCAGAGGAGCTTGAGGCAATGGGCAGAAGTGAGAAGAGGGAACTGACCAGCCGGCTGACCGTCCTGCTCACCCATCTTCTGAAATGGAAGTATCAGGCGGTGAGACGGTCACGAAGTTGGAAGAACACCCTATTCACCCAACGCATGGACATCAACGAGCTTCTTGAGGACAGCCCAAGCCTCCGCCATGAAATTAAAGCGCGCCTATGAGAAAGCCAGACTGAAGGCCGAAGATGAGACCGGAATTGACAAGAAGCATTTTCCCAAAATCTGCCCGTTCTCAGAGGACATATTGGATGAGGGATTTTTTCCCCAAGAGGATGAAAAAGTCTCATGATGTGCTTAAAAATCCCCAGCTTCACGGCTTGAGAGAACAACCTTCAACCAACTGGCAACAAGCAACAAACAACTGACAACTGACGTTCAGGAGAGATGATGAACAGTTCAACCCTATTATCCATTGTCACCTTTGTCTATGGCCTGTCCGCGGTGCTGTATATCTCAGCGTGGATATTCAAAAAGGAACGGCCCGGAAAGCTGGCCACCTGGGTCGCGCTTGCCGGTCTGGCCGGCAACACCGCAGGCATCCTCCTGCGCTGGGTGGAATCGTACAGATTGGGCATCGGTCACGCGCCCCTTTCCAACATGTATGAGTCGCTGGTCTTTTTTGCATGGACCATCATTCTCATCTATCTGATCATTGAGTACCGGTACAAATATCGGATTATCGGCGCGTTTACCGCGCCCATCGCTTTTCTCGCAATGGCGTACGCGTCCCTCTCCCCCAACGTGAATGACCGGATCCAGCCGCTGATCCCCGCATTGAAGAGCAACTGGCTCATCGCGCATGTGATCACCTGTTTCCTCGGATACGCGGGATTTGCCATCGCGTGCGGCATCAGCCTGATGTACCTTTTAAAACAGAAGGACCCGGAGAACAGAAGCCCGCTTCTTGGCCATTTTCCCGAATCAAATATCTTGGATGAGCTGACCCACCAGATGATCATGTTCGGGTTTCTCTTTCTCTCCATCGGGATCATCACTGGCGCGGTGTGGGCCAATTCGGCTTGGGGGACATACTGGTCTTGGGACCCCAAGGAGACTTGGTCATTCATCACTTGGCTGATCTATGCCACCCTTATTCACGCCAGACTGATGCGGGGATGGCATGGCAGGCGGGTCGCCTATATCTCCATTGTCGGGTTCATGGCTGTGATCTTCACATACTTCGGGGTGAACTATCTTCCGGGACTGCACAGTTATGGTCAATGAGGCGTGAAACGTGAGGCGTGAAACGTGAAGCGTGAGGCGTGAAACGTGAGGCGTGA
>JAOZRQ010000412.1 GCA_029940115.1 Desulfobacterales bacterium | reverse complement strand
GACCATCTCCTGAAACCCTTGAAAAATGGGCTCACATAGGGGTGCGAAACTTGAGACCTTACTACAGAGACCAAAAATCAATTTTTCAACATGACAGAGATCAAAGTTCACAGGGGAGTTTTCAAACACCTTTTACAGAGACAGAGGTTGGAAACAATTTTCAACTTTCAGAATTTCAAGGAGGAACAAATGTTCACCTTTCAAGCCGCCCAGCCGGTGACAATTCATGCCCTTCATCTGTTTTCCGAGCATCAGACGGCCATCGACACATGTCTCCTGCGCCTCCTAGCCTTTTTCGGCGTGGCCGATCCCATGAGGCTGTTCAGATCTGCCATGTTTCAGCACCTTCTTGGGATCGAATGCCAGTCCCACCACAGCCAAGGGGGGTGGCAGATTTTCAAAGAACTGTTTTAAACGGGGTTTACCGAATATTTACTGTTTTTTGAATGTTTTTCCTGTAAAAACAATTTGGATATCTTGGTCCGACCCAACCAAACAACAACCAAACAACACCCATCAGACAGAAAGGCGGAAAAAATGAAAACCATAATCAGCGTAATCTGTGTGTTCAGTTTTCTCTCTCTCTCTTGCGGGTATGCCAAGCTGGCAGATGCCTATCCGGAGAAGGACGCGTCAAAGGTGGTTCGGAAGAAGATCACCGCCAGCCCTGAAGATGCATTGGAACCAGGGGATGTGACTCCCTCCCCGGAAGTGGGAGAGAGACCTCCGACACCGATTCAGCCGTCATCCGGCCAGAAGGCATCTGATCCAACCCCACCGCGCAAGATGGTGCGGAAAAAGATAACGGTCCGCCCTGAAGACGCGCTGGTTCCGGAAGATGTCGAACCGTTGCGAGAAAGCGAGGCGATTTCCGACGCGGCGGCTCAGGGAGAGGATGTCTCGCATCAGGAACCGGACGCGGGGCCTCTCCCGGAGGGTGAAGATCAATCGTTGGCAAAAGCAGACCAGACGGTTGCGCCGAAATCTGAACCATCTGACCGTGGAGACCCGTCATTGGCAAAAACAGACCCCTCCGCGTCTGGCCCACCTGTTCCCGACATCCCCGACAAAAAAAGTCGGGGACAATCCTTGCATCGGGAATCAGATCATGATAAGGGATTGGCAGAAGAAAAATCGGTTTCGTCTTCCCTGCCGGCCTCTGGAGAGACAGAAGCCCGGCCTGAGCCAGATCGGGGAAAGCAGTGGGATGGGAAGAGAGTCGCGTCTTCCCCTGAAAAGCCCAGTTCTGAAACCTTGTCCCCGACCAAAAATGTCGGGGACCAGCCTCCCATCAGGGAAAAAACGTCGGGGACAGGTCTGTCAGGGATGACGGGGTACCGCCCCCGGAAAAAACGGACAAAAAGCGGAAACCCGTTTCATCCCCTGATGTGAAGCCGGTTGCTGAAACGCCACCGGTCAAGATGCCGCTGAAGTCTGCACCGGATCCCCCTGATGATTCGGCTGGCGGTCAGGAATTGGCGAAAAAGACACGGAAAACCGGGGAGAAAAGGGAGCCCGCCCCTTCAAGTCCTGTCAAGACTGAAAAACCGCCTCCTGAGAAAGAGAAGGAAAAGCCGACGGCAAAAGCAGGCAAGCCGAGCGCGGCGGCCTCTCGCCCCGATGCAGAGACCCCACCCGCGGTCAGTGAAAATGCCATTGCCTCCATCATCGGGCTGAAAGAGAAGAAACCGGAGACGATTGACCGGACAAAACCTTACACCCCTGAAGGGAAGACCGATCCCTTTGTCCCGCTGTTCAAGGAGGAAAAGCCGATCTCAAGGGCCGAGCTGGAAAAGAAGGCCAAAGAGGCCGAAGAAGCCAGAAAAGGGAAAAAAAAGAAAACGCGGGTAAAACGCATTCCCCGCACACCGCTTGAAAAGGTTGACCTGGGTCAGTTGAAGCTGGTGGGGATCATCCGTGCCGAAAGCGGTAGCAGGGCCTTGGTGGAGGAGGCTTCCGGTAAAGGATACATCATCAGGAAGGGAACCTACATTGGCATCCGTTCAGGCCGGGTCGCGGAGATATTGCGCGACCGGGTGGTGGTTGAGGAGGAGAATGAGGACACGTCGGGTGAGGTGACCCTCCGCAAGAGAGAATTAAAATTACAGAAACCTCTGGGAGACATATTATGAAATGGGATTGGATACTGAAAACCGGAAGTGTTCACCCCGCGACGTGCGATTTGAAATCGCATGTCGCTGACCATTCACAGAAAACACGTCAGGGACAGGCCCCCGATACTTGTCCTCGACATCTTTCATCGGGGAAAGCTGATTATAACGGGTTTAGGGGAGCCCCGCCCATGCCCATGCCCCGTTGCGGGCACACCCACATGTGGTGTGTCCATGCCCCCCTGCCCGACATCGGGCAGGGGCAAGGGGCCTCCCCAAAAAGCGTTATAATCAGCTTTTATCGGGGATTTTCAGCAAACTTTCTTTTTATGCTGACTTTGCTTTTTGCCGGTTGTGCTACTGACCTGCCAGTCAGGCACGCGTCTGTCAATGATCTGATGCAGGAAGAGGGTGCGGCCCGGGCCATCACCGATATCAGCACACACGCGGCTGCCGACACGTTCAATGTGCGGATCAAGGGTTATGGTGGGCTGACTTGCACATCGGTCAGGCAACCCTCTCCGCCAGCCATCATCCTCCATTTTCCCCAGACATCGCTTGAAATGGCCATGGACCAGTCGTCGCCAATGTCCGACATCGGTCAGCGGACAATGGACAATGGACAACGGACCATTCAGGTTCCCGACAGCGATGTGATCCTGATGATAAATGCCTCGGATCTGCCGGAGAATGGTCAGGCATGCAGGGTTGACATCCTGCTCAAAAAAGATGTCCCTTATGAGGTCACCTCTGAAGAGACGGGAGTCAAAATAAGTTTTGCCCACCCCCCTTCCGATGTCTCCCCGGCACATTTGGAGGTGTCTCCCCCTGTTCGGGGTCAAGACGTTCCCCAAGCTCGGGACATTTCCCAGCCTCCGGACCTTGTCGAGTCCCGGCGGGACGCTGTTCGGCCCCCAGTGCGGTCATATGATGCTGGTGCGTTTGAAATCGAATCTCGGTACCTTGCCGAGTCTTGGCAGAATGCTGTTCAATCCCCGATAGAAAACGTCAGGGACAGGCCCCAAGTGCGGTCTTATGACGCGGGTGCGTCCGAAATTCACTGGAACACTCTTCCGCCTCTCGAAGTCTGGGATCCGAAACGAAAAGCTTGGGTTCCGGAGGGACGAGCGGCGAGCGGCGAGTGGCGAGCGGCAAGCGGCGAGCGGCGACCCATCGCCCATCGCCCATCGCCCATCGCCACCCAAGTGCAATCGGTCTATGCCACCCGTCTAAAAGAAGGATTGAAGGTCTTTGTGGGGGCAAACGGTGCGATCACCAATTACAAGGCATTCACCATTGAAAGTCCGGCCCGCATCGTCTTCGACATATTCAACGTCAAAAGTCCTTATAAGCAGGAGAAACGGGTCCCGGTTGATTCCGAATGGGTGAGACAGGTCCGATACTATGCCTATCCGGACCGGCTTCGGGTGGTCCTTGACACGAAAAGGGAACATCTCTCCGCGTATGCGGCAAACCCTGTGGAAAATGGCCTTGAGATCCGTATGGGGCGAGCGGCGAGCGGCGGGTGGCAAGCGGCAAGCGGTGCCCATCGCCCATCGCCTATTGCCGCTCGCCCATCGCCCATCGCCCGCCTGCAATCAGTCTATGCCACCCGGACGGACAACGGCACCATCATCACCATCAGAGGGGACGGCACCATGCCCCTTTATGAATCGACCACCACAGAGGAGCCTCCCCGCATCTTTTTTCACATATCCCATGTCATGAACCCTGACGAGGGGGAGCAGTCATTCCCGGTGGACACCCAGTGGGTGAGACAAGTGCGATACCAATCGCTCCCCCCGAGTCCGGGCGAGCCTGAGAGACTCCAAGTGATCATTGACACTCATCCGGCGTACCTCTCCGCATTCTCAGCCTCTCCTGACAAAAATGGCCTGATCATCCGAGTGGGCGAGGGGCAAGCGGCAAGCGGCGATGGGCGAGCGGCAAGCGGCGGCCCATCGCCCCTCGCCCTTCATCCCTCATCCTTCAGCCCTCATCCTTCCACGGTGGATCTGATCGTGTTTGTGCCCGAGAAGGCCGGCAAATCTTCCCTGATCCTTGAAACCTCGGAGCCGGTGACTTACGCCATAGAGAAGAAGGGCGACAAGAAGCTGGAATTGAGCCTGTCCAGTGCAAAAATTCCGGATTACCGCTACAAACAGGGACCGCTCATCACCACGCATTTTGAAAGCGCGGTGGATCAGATCACCCCGGTACGGAAGCCGGGCATGGGAAAGACCGCTTTTCTTGATATTGAACTGCGGGAGTCCGTCCCCTATTTTGTGGAGCAGACAACAGACAAGGCAGGAAAGCATCTGACCATGGTGCATTTTGAAGCCTCCTCAATCCCGCCCCGGTCATCACCGCTGAATGGCGAGGAGGCGAGGGGCGAGGGGCAAGAGGCGAGCGGCGAGCGGCGAGCGGCGGCCCATCACCCATCGCCGAGTTCACAGCCATACCCGGCGGGGCAGGCATCCGGAACGCAGCCGTATCCGAGCACACAGCCGCCATACCCGGGGGGACAGGCACTTGGGATGCAGCCGCCATACCCGGCGGGGCAGGCATCTGGAACACAGCCGTATCCGAACACACAGCCGCCATACCCGGGGGGACAGGCGTCCGGGACACAGCCGGGCGCACAGCCGCCATACCCGGCGGGGCAGGCATCCGGGGCCCAGCCGTATCCGGGCGCACAGCCACCCTACACAGCGGGGAAAGCATCCGGGGCACAGCCGCCCTACCCAGCGGGACAGGCATCCGTTGGCTCGCCACCCCCGTATCCGTCTGGAGGGGCCGCTCCGTATCCGGCCAGTCCAATGGCTCAACCTGAAGTGCCGAAAAAATACACCGGTGAAAAGATCGCCTTGGACTTTTTCCAAACCGACATCAAAAACGTGTTCCGCATTCTCCGGGAGGTGAGCGGCAAGAATTTCGCCATAGACACCGATGTGAGCGGCAAGGTGACGCTGACCCTTGAGCATCCAGTGCCTTGGGACCAAGTGCTCGACCTGATTCTCAAGATGAACCGCCTCGGCAAGACGTTTGAGGGGGACATCATCCGAATTGCCACGGTGAAGACGCTCCAGCAGGAGGAGAAGGAACGGGAACAGAGAAAGGAGGATGCCCGGTCTCGCCAAGAACAGAAGAAGAAGCTCGATCCGCTCTTCACCGAATATATGGCCATTAACTACTCCAAGGCCAAGGCAGAGATACTCCCTCATATCAAACAGATTCTGACCAAGGAGCGGGGCACGGTCAGCGTGGATGATCGGACCAACACGATCATCCTGACCGACACGGCTGAGAAGATCAAAAAGGCAAAGGAGATTGTTGAGAAACTTGATCGAGTGACGCCCCAAGTCCTCATTGAGGCGAGGATCGTGGAGGCCAGCACCAATTTTTCAAAGAAAATCGGGACCCAGTGGGGTGCAAAAGGCGGCATCCAAAAAGGTGACGACAACGCCGGCAAGGGCCCCCAGCGGAGTTACAATCTCCTGGGGGGGACTTACGGGTATGAGATGGCCATGAATCTGCCGGTTGCCGCAACTGGCTCCATCGGCTTCAATTTCATGCGCTTGGCCGGTACGCCCCTAACCCTGAACGCAAAGCTGATGGCCATGGAATCGGTGGGTGAGGCCAGAATCATCTCCGCTCCCAAGATCGTCACCTTGGACAACAAAAAGGCGACCATCAAGCAGGGTCTCAGCTATCCGTATCAGACTGTGGATGATGGAAAAGTCAAAAAGGAATTCAAGGAGGTGGATCTGCTCCTTGAAGTCACTCCCCATGTGACACCGGACAGTCGGATTTCCATGACCATCAACATCACCAAAAATGATCTGGGACGGGTGATCGGAGGCGAGCAGTCCTTTGACACCAAAGAGGCCAAGACGGAGCTTCTCGTGAATGACGGCGACACAGTGGTCATTGGCGGCATCATCAAGACCTCGGAGCGCACTGGAAATGAGGGGATTCCAGGACTCTCAAAGATTCCGTTGCTCGGGTGGCTGTTCAAGTCGGAGACCAACGACGAAGACAAGGAAGAATTGCTGATATTCATCACCCCGAGAATCATTCAACTGGAGCAGCGGCATACGCAATATTGATGCTGGATGTTTGATGCTTGATGCTTGATGCTGGATGCTTGATGCTGGATGCT
>JAOZRQ010000411.1 GCA_029940115.1 Desulfobacterales bacterium | reverse complement strand
ATGACACAATAAAGATTCTCCGGAGTGCGAAAATTGGGCGAAGCGGTTTTTCGCACAACACGCCTCCGGGAGTGACAAACATTTTGTCCGAAACTATAAGTACCTGGCCAAAAGTTTTCCAGGATATCCTCTCAGTCTGTCATTCCGGGCGCTGCTGAGAAAAGGGACTTTTCTCAGCAACGACCCGGAATCCACCGACACCTGAAAATTTATGGCCGGTTCTCTTGGACAAACATTAAAAACCCACCATCCTGAGATTTTCTGTTGACACAGACTTTCAAGATTGATATGAAAATGGACTGAGGATTGCCCAATTGCCAATGTTCCATAAGGAGGCCCGGCAATTCATTGATGGCTTATAAGACAAGGAACGGGCCCCTGATGGAAAATAAACAAAGTTGTAACGTCCATTTCATCGGCCTTTGTGGCGTCATCCGCAGGATGACCCTAACAGAAGGTGACAGTCCGGGGAAAGTCTGAGGCTGTGGCGTTATTTTGCGTTTAAAAACTCCCGCTGGCACTCAGGCAAATTCAGACCGGACCGCCGGATTTGTCAATCCCCGATAAAAAATGTCGGGGACAGGTTCCGGCGGGAGCCTGAGAAGAAAAGGAGTGAACATGTTATACAGAAATGTACCCAAAACCGGAGACCATCTCTCCGTGCTCGGCTTTGGAGCCATGAGGCTTCCCCTGAGGCGGGGCGGGATTGATGAAAAGAGATCCGCGGCCCAGATATGCTCGGCGATTGATCAGGGCGTCAACTATGTTGACACGGCGGTTCCGTATCATATGGGAAAGAGCGAACCGTTTCTGGGGAAACTCCTGTCGGAGAACGGATATCGCCAGAAGATCAGGCTCGCAACGAAGCTGCCCCACTGGTCCGCGAGAACCAAAGCCGAGATGGACGAGATTCTGGATGAGCAGCTCAAAAAGCTGCGGACGGACCATATTGACTACTACCTGATCCACGCGCTCAACGGCTCGACTTGGGAAAAGGCGAAGGAGAAAGGGGTGACGGATTTTCTGGATGATGCGCTGACAGCGGGGAAAATCCTCAACGCGGGATTCTCATTTCACGGTGCTACGGAGGATTTCAATCCGATTGTGGATGATTATGACTGGACCTTCTGCCAGATTCAATACAATTTTCTCGACACCAAGAACCAGGCCGGCACTGCGGGAATGAGATATGCCGCGTCAAAAGAGCTGGCGGTGATGGTCATGGAGCCGTTGCGGGGCGGCAATCTTTCCAAGACCCCGCCGAAAGAAGTTCAGGCGATCTGGGACCAATCGGAGACTCGGAGAACCCCGACGGAGTGGTCCTTCCGGTGGATTCTGAACCATCCGGAAATCACGGTGGTCCTGTCCGGCATGAATGAGGAGGCGCATATCCATGAGAATCTCCGAATCGCTTCCGAGGCGCATCCAAATTCCCTTTCCGAAGATGATCTGAAACGGGTGAGAGAGGCGACCCGCGCATATCGCAGGCTGATGAAAGTCGGTTGCACCGGATGCCAGTATTGCATGCCCTGTCCGTCCGGAGTCAACATCCCCCGGTGTTTTGAATTCTACAATGCCTATCATACGTTCGGAGACAAAAGTGCCAAGTTGCTGTATCTGGGGCATAATGGCGGCATAAACGGCGGTGAGCCTGCTTTTGCCTCCCAATGTGCCGATTGTGAAGAGTGTGTGGAGAAATGTCCCCAAAGCCTTCCCATTCCCGAACTGTTGAAAGATGTGGCCAACGACATGGAAGGCATCATGACCAAGCCGCTTTTGTGGGTGATGAAAAGGCTGTTTAAAGTGAAGCGGTGAGCTGTAAGCTGATGTATAACGGATTTAGGGGAGGCCCTGGCCGTGCCCCACATTTGCGGACATGCCCGTCGCCCGTGGGCGTGGACATGCATGCGGGCATGGGCACACCACAAGTGTGAGCTTGGGGATTCCCCGCCCGTGCCCCCTGCCCGTGTCCTGTGTCGGGCAGGAGCAGGGGCACGAATCATGGTTCAGACAATTGTCAAACCCTTCTCCGTCTGTAAGACATTTCGGCATTCATGGGCACCTTCCGCCCAAAAATGTAAAATGTCCCATGAGGCGCAAACAAAGGTTCAAGTCAATCCCTGCAAAGGGGAGGCTGTAAAACATTTCGTCAATTCTTCAAGAAAACCTGTAAAATATTTCTGAATCAATACCCGCCCGTAAACATGCCCGTCCCTGAAAACGTGCCGTCAGCACGTCTCACGGGCAAGGGGCAAGGGGCTGGGGGGCTTGGGGCATGGGCTGGGGCACGGGCAAGTCAGGGCTATGAATCATCAGGGGCAATTTGATCATGAAAAATCTTCTCCTGCTCGTCCAGAATCTCCCCAAGGATGTCCATAGTCGTCATCGGATTCATGAGCACCGCCCGCAACACCACGATATCCTCACACCCCCGCCGCTTCAGGGTGGTTCTGGAGACAAAGCTCTTTCCCGCCTCTCGTTGCAATCGTTGCACGGTGAGGTTGATCTGATTCACCTGTTGGGTCACGGCTTTTCTGCTTTGGGCATCGCCGTCCGCCCATTCCCGTCTCATCCCTTCGGGGAATATCCGGTAGGTGAGGATGTTCAGTTCCGGCGGGGTGACCAACTGGAACAGTTCCCTTCTTTTGATCTCCTCGGCAAGCACCTGGGCCATCTCGATGCCGTGATCGATCAGCAGGGCATAGCCCCCAGTTCCCATGATATTGAGCGCGCTTCTCAGGATCAGGGACGTGGCGGCCCTGGATCCCACCAAGGATCGGATGCCAAGATCCACCGATCCTGGACGGTTGATATAGTTCGCATAATAGGCCACCGTGTCCATGAGGCACGGGTCTTTGAAATAGACCATGCCGCAGGTCATCGGCATGTAAAACTGTTTGTGCCCGTCAATGGTGACCGAGTCGGCCAAGTTGATTCCGGAAAGCAGGGAACGATGGTTCTCCGAAAGCAGCGTCGGACCGCCCCAGGCCGCATCCACATGAAAATGGATGTCGTCTTCCGCGCAGATCTCCGCGAGCTCCGGTAGCGGATCCACCGTCCCAGTCTCCGTGGTCCCGGCAATCCCCACGATGGCGAGGATCTTGGTTTTCCGGGGATCTTTTCGGATATCCCGTATCGCTGACTTTAGATGAGTCATATCCATCCGGCTATGGGAATCCACGTCAATGGAGAGGACATTCCGATTCCCGATGCCCAACACCCCACCGGCCTTTTCCAGGGAATAATGCCCCAGTTGGGAGACCATCACCACACATCGCTCCACCTCGTAAGCCTGAAATGCCGCGGCCATCCCCTCCTTTTCAACTCCGGCAAACCCGGGTTTGGGCCTGAAGAACGAGTTTCTGGCCACCCAGAGGGCCGTCAGATTCGCCAGCGTTCCATCCTCCACGAAGTTTCCAAGTGCGCTTTCCGGATGCTGGATGTGTTCATCATAAAATTCATCCGGCTTGTCGAAGATGACCCGGTGAATCTTCGCCAGCACCTGCTTCTCAAGGACGGAGACTACTTTGGAGGTCTCCAGCTTCACCACATTCTGATTCAGCGCGGCCACAATGGTCTGTAGATGGACCATGAAAAAGGGGATGGCCGAGGTCATATGGCCCACAAAATAGGGCGACGCGACATTCACCGCATGGGGTGCGACATCCTCGATGAGGCCGCTGATGACATCCGCCAGTCTCTTTGACGGGTGCCTGCTGATCCTGCTCTCCCTGAACTGGTCCGCAAGCTTCTTGAGGCTCACCTCCTCTGTGATGCCCACATGCTGCATCAGGAAATCATGCAGTCCAAAGAGGATCTGCTCCATGTATTTCACCAGCGTCGCCCGGACCTTCTCATTTTCAGGACGGATGAATATGCGTTGCAAGGTCTCCCAATCCGCGACCAGTTCTGTCTTGACGGTGTGATTCCGATCTGTTGACATGATGCTTTCCAAAAGGGTTAAGGGTTAAGGGTGAGGCCCCTGCCGGCGGACCCCGTTCAGGCGCATGGGGACTCTCAACCTTTACCCTTTACCTTTACCCTTTACAAGAACCCGTTTACCTTTACCCTTTACAAGAACCCGTTCTTTGCCAGAAATGCCATGTTGATGGCGGATGATTCCCCAGCCTCGCTTCGTTGCATGACAAATCGTTCAACATATTTTCCGATCATGTCGGTCTCAATGTTGACCCGATCGCCGATCGTTTTGAAACCGATGGTGGTCAGTTTGGCGGTGTGCGGGATGATGCTCACATCAAAGCTTTCCCGACCGCAGGTGTTGATGGTGAGACTGATCCCATCCACCGCCACGGATCCCTTCTCTATCATATGATGGGAAAGGGTTTCGGGAACCCCGATGGTGATGATGATGGCGTTTCCTGTGATCTTTCGATCTCTCATCATGCCCATGCCGTCAATATGCCCTGAAACGAGATGCCCGTCCAAGCGGTCAGACAGGCGGAGGGCCCGCTCAAGATTGACGCGATCCCCGATTTTGGCCTTGCCAAAAGCGGTTCTCTCAAGGGTCTCTGGGGAGATGTCCACCTTGAATCCGCTTTCGTTCATTGCAACCACAGTGAGACACGCGCCGCTCACGGAGATGCTGTCCCCGATCTTTGTCTCGCGAAGCGGAAAATCCGCCTTGATGGTCACCTGTGTGCCCTGTCCGGATGAACGTATTATCTCTTTTATGGTGCCAAGTCCTTCAATGATGCCTGTAAACATAGATTAAATGTCCGTTGCTGTGCCCTGCCGTGCCCCTGCCCGTGCCGACGCTTCTGTCGGCAGGGGCTAGGATCATCAGTTATTTATTTAACCCTGAACAACATACCCCTCAATCATCACATCCTCCCCGAATCGCCCCACATTCATCTCCTCAATCTGCAAACTCTCACTCATCAATGTCGGCCCCGGGCCTTTGCAGATGGGCACACCGTCATCTCCTCCCAGAATTTTCGGGGCATAGAAGAAGTGGATTTTATCAACGATGCCAGCTTGAAACGCGGATGCAATGACCCGGCCGCCCCCTTCGATGAGCAGGCTGGTGATGCCGATGGCACCGAGTCTCTCCATGAGCAGATCAAGGTCTATCTGCCCTGCTTTGAGGGGCGATGGCATCACTTTTGCCCTTCTGCTTTCGATTCGTCTCTTTTTCTCCGCTGAGACCGATTCGCCGGTGACAAGGATCGTATTCGCATCCGAATCAAGATGTAGCACCTTGGCCGTCTCGGAGATGGAGAGATGGGTGTCCAGAATGATCCGTATGGGATCCGTCCCCTTCATGTCATCCAGGCGGGTGGTCAGGCTCGGATCGTCCTGTCGGATCGTCTCGATCCCCACCATGATCCCACCCGCGGCATGGCGGAGTCGGTGGACAAATCGTCTTGATTCCGCTCCTGAGACCCATTTCGAGTCGCCGGTTCGGGTGGCGATCCGTCCGTCCAAGGTGGCCGCGCATTTCACGATGACAAAGGGGCGTCCGGTCTGGATATGCTTGACAAAGACCTCATTCAGCCGGCTGGCCTCATCCTTGCAAATCCCGGAGAGAACCTCGATCCCCTTGGTTTCGAGATACGCGTTCCCCCCGCCGGTGACACTCGGATTGGGGTCTCCCATGGCCGCCACCACCCGTTTGATGCTGGCCGTCAGTATCTTTTCCGTGCAGGGCGGGGTCCGGCCGGTGTGATTGCAAGGCTCAAGCGTGACATAGAGCGTCGCCCCTCTCGCGGCATCTCCCGCGTCATCAATCGCATTCACCTCGGCATGGGCCCTGCCGACCGCCTCGTGATATCCTTTCCCCACCACGTTGCCGTCCCTGACCACCACCGCGCCCACCATCGGATTCGGTGAGGTGAATCCTTGACCCTTTCGCGCAAGGTCGAGGGCCATTTCCATAAAATGTCTGTCGAGGTTGTCTGTTGGGTTCATAGGCGTTACTTTGTCCTGTGCTCACTGCAACGCCGGTGGATGAATCCCCCGGCTGATAGCGAAAGTTGAGATTGGTGGAACCCCATCCTACGCCTTTTGCTGATTATAACGCTTTTCGGGGAGGCCGCCTGCCCGTGCCCGTGCACGTGAACGTGAACTTGAACTTGAACGTGAATGTTCATTTGTGGGCAAGTTCGAGTTCAAGTATAAGTTCACGTTCACGTTCACGTTCGAGTTCAAGGCCTCCCCTAAATCCGTTATAATCAGTTACTTTGTCCTGTGCTCACTGCAACGCCGGGGGATCAATCCCCCGGCTGATAGCGAAAGTTGAGATTGGTGGAACCCCATCCTACGCCTTTTG
>JAOZRQ010000410.1 GCA_029940115.1 Desulfobacterales bacterium | reverse complement strand
GAGGCGTGAGGCGTGAGGCGTGAGGCGTGAGGCGTGAGGCGTGAGGCGTGAGGCGGGGCTTTCAGCTTTCAGCCTGCAGCTTACAGCTTCCAGCTCTTGTGCCAGTTGGGCGATGCTCGGGCCTTCGAGGAACCGGGTCATGGGCCAGCTTGCGCCCATCTCGGATTCAAGGCGGTGCTGCAGCTCGATGGCCATCAGGGAATCGAGCCCCAAGCTGGTCAGGGGCTGATCCAGATTTGACGGCGCGATCCTCACCACTTCTGAGACCAGGTTCCTGAGATATGTTTCCATGTCCGGAGGGTGAGGCACCGGACTGGTTTCGGGCTTTGAGGTATCCGAACCGGGGGATTCCGGAAGTTCGGGCGTTGAGGTATCCGAACCGGGTGTGGGGGATTCCGGAAGAGTACCGACCACGCAAAGTCCCCCCTTCAGAAAGCCCCTCCGGCACGCATGACGCCGGATCTTGCCGCTGGAGGTCTTGGGAATGCTCCCTGCCTTGAGGAGCGATACCGCATGGACCTGAAGCTCATGCTGTTCTGACACCGCCTTGCGAATGGCTATGACAGCCTCTTCGATGTCCAGAGGGTGCCGGTCATCCGGAATGTGCTCAGGCAACACCGTCAGCTGACGGCGCTGTGCCCACCGGCGTTCCCCTCCTTTGTATGAATCATCCGATTTCCGGCGTTCCTTGTGACGGCGCTCGACTTCGGCAACGATCACCAGCCGCTCTTCGCCATCAGCTTCCACAGAAAAGGCCGCGCTGGCGCCCGGGCGCATCCTGGAATAACTCCCTTCCACCGTCCCCTCAATGTCTTGGGGATAATGGTTGCGGCCCCGGATGACAATCAGGTCCTTGAGGCGGCCCGTGATGAAGAGTTCATCATATGATAGGAACCCGAGATCGCCAGTACGCAGGAACGGCCCCTCACCGGTGTCCGAAAGGTGTCCTCGTTTACATCCGGTTTCTGCCACGCTGAGGCCCGATCCTCATCTGTGTCACCCGTCGCGAGCCAGCGGATCCCTTCAAGACCCGGATGTCCGGAAAGCACCGATTCCACCATGACCTGAGCCGAAGGCGGGACCAAGGCCACAGAGGGCCGCGCGCTCCTCACTATGCCGATCAGTCTGGGAAGGGTTCGTTCGGCCCGGGCCGGATGTGGCGGATACGCGGGCACGGCAATGACTCCCGCGTACAGGCATCCGAAAAACGCGGCAATATAATCCATGCCCGGAGGGTAAAGGAGCAACGCCCGTTCGCCTGCTGCCTGCAGGGACTGCAATTGAACCGCGATTGTCCGGGCCCTTTTGTCCAGCAACCGATAGGTCAGGCTCGATTCCTCGGTCTCCCCATTCATGAGGAAGATGTAGGCGGTTCTGTCTGGCTGATGGTGCGCCCTGTGACTGAGAAGAGTTGCCACATCGGATGGCTGGGTTGGAAACTCATTTGAAGCGGACATGGCTTGTTGCCTTTCAGTAGATCAAAAGAGGCTGATCATGACGGATTTGGGGAGCCTGTGAATTTATACATGAACATGAATCAAAAGAGGCTGATCATGACGGATTTGGGGAGCCTGTGAATTTATACATGAACATGAACTCATATGCAAATGAAGTTCAAGTTTACTTTTCGGCCTGCTGACATTGTGAAGTTGCTCCAAAAACAAAGTCCATTTCTCCCATGTAAATCAAATTTAGTACATGCATTGTTTGTTTCCGGTTTGTTTGTTGCCGTGGGGTTCAGGCGAACAAACCCGGCTTCTCTGACAGCTCCAGTTTGTTGTGATTTGATCGCTGATAACCCTTAACGCGAAGCCGGGTTTTTTCGGGGAGGGCGAATGTGGGTGGAACTTTTGTCCGGCTTTTTGGCAAGGAACTTTTGTCCTTCCTGTGATGTTTCAACCGCAGATGAACGCGGATGAACGCAGATGGCTTTTGACACCAGTCCCCTTGGTGTCAAGGTGGTCCGAGCGTGCAAACCCGGTTTCCCTTCCCTGTCTGTGAGGGCTCAAACAAAAGGAGTGCAAAGATGGCGATGGTTGAGACCTTGTCATCCCAAGAGACCTTCCATCGCTTGCATCAGGCTCGGGCCCATTCCCGCACCCACAACATGGATTGCCGTCGATCCCTTTGGTATCAGAAAGAACCTGGGATGTCAAACAAAGTTGCCTTGCTTCGGGTTTTTGCTCGCGTCAAGCGTTCATGGGAGCTCAACCAAGGGAGTGCAAAAATGGCGGTTTCATTGCCTTTCGATCTTCGGTGGTTCAAGATTCATTGTCTCTTGACCCAATAAGCCGAGCAGCCTTTTTTGCGCCCTGAAACCCTTTGGTATCAAGGAAAGCTCGAAATGTCAAGCAAAGTGTCGTTTTCTGGAAAGAAGGTTGTTGACATTCGACATCCCTCATGGTGCAGGCATCCTCATCGGCAAGTCGGGCGGCATTTTTCAATCAGCCTTGATCTGCGAATAGGAGTGTCCGCCTTCGGGGCATGATCAAGTGAATTTTTCACAAAAGTTTCTCTTTCTGCCAATTATGTTGCGGGTTTCTTTTTTTAAGACTGCCAATCATGTTGAGGGTGAAACCGATTCCGCTTTCGGCCAAGGCTTGATCCCCGGCTTTCACTCCCGACCAGCTTGGCCAATTTCCTGACAACCCCTTCCATAAACTTCACCTGCCCCTCCATTTCCCCGATCACGGAGGCGGTCTCCTCGGCATTGGCCGCGTTCACTTGGGTCACCCGGTAAATGTCGTTCATGGCTTGGCTGACATGGGTGATTACTTGGACATACTCTTCAGAGGAGGCGGTCACCTCACTGAGGAGATTCCCCACCTTTTTCGCGCCGGCCGCCACATCTGTGAATGCTTGGCCAGCCTTGTAAATCAGATCAATGCCGCTTTTGGTCTTTTCAATGGATGTTTCTATCAGCGCGGCTGTGTTTTTGGCGATCTGGCTCGAACGCATGGCCAAGTTTCTCACCTCTTGGGCAACCACCGCAAATCCCGCACCTGTCTTGCCGCCGGCACGGGCCGCCTCCACCGCCGCGTTCAGGGCCAGCAGGTTGATCTGGAACGCAATATCTTCAATGGTCACGATCACTTTCCGGGTCTCCTCGCTGGTCTTTGATATGTCATCAATTGAGACGGTCAGCTCCCTCATGGAATCAGCAACATCTTTGACGACTCTCGAAGTTTCATTCATCAGCCTGTTCGCATGACCGACATTTTCGGTATTCTGCCGGACCATTGAAGTGCTCTGTTCCATGGAGGCCGAGGTCTCCTCTACGGCGGACGCCTGTCTTGAAGTCCCGAGTGTCAGTTGCCAGCCCACCGCGGCCATCCGGTCAGAAACCTGACTTACCCGGGTTTCCACGGCTTCCAAGCTTCTGATGGCTTTTGACACAGGTCTTATAAAGAATCGGTTCACAATGAAGAGAAGGACAGAGACCAAGAGAATGCTCATTACCAGAACCTTGATCCCTATATAGATGATCAGCTTGTCGAGCGTTTCATCCATAAACCGGAAAGTGAAGAAAATCTCCACATTGCCGATCGGCTCATCCGCTTCCTCATAATTCATCCCTTTTTTTTCAATGATAAAATCACCGGAAATATCCCCTTCGGACTCGACCGGCTCCCAAGTGCCATTTCTCTTCATTCCCAACAAAAAGGTCTCATCAGATTCTCTGACAACAACGGCATATATTCTTTTATTTTCCATTTCTGTCCCGATGATATGCCGGGCTTGGGGCTCATCCCTAAACCAGATGGGTTTGGCCAAGTTTTCAGCCAGCCGGCCTGAAACCGGAACGATCATTTCTTGGAAATCCGCCTTCATCCTGGCGCGTTCAAGGATATAATCGTAAAAACCGAACCCGCCCGCGATAACTATCGAAGTGATGATCATAATCAGGGAGACTGTACCCATTTTTTGTTTGACAACATTTTCTTTCATCGTCTTGTTTCCTGTTGTGGTATTGGCTCCGTGTGAACTTAAGGAGATGTGACTGAATAACTTCCTGCTCTCAATCTTGCCCGGTCCATCCGATTGAGCAAGTTTGAGATTAAGGGACTCGGAAAAAACGCATTCCCCCTGCCTGCCCGACACCGGCACGGTGTCTTTCCTGCAAAAGCAGGAATCCACAGCCCCGCCATCCGCAGAAGTGGATTCCTGCCTTCGCAGGAATGTTGCCGGAATCAGGACATGCCTGTGCAGAGATTCACATTCACGTCTCATTTTATAATCCGAATCCAAAATAATTTCAAGTCATTTTTTTGACATCCTTCAAAACAGCCAAAAAACAGATCATAAGTTGTGAACCAACAAATATCAAATTTCTGGGCGCAAGCAAAAAAACAATATCGGGCCTGCCCAAAAAAAATTACGCATGTTTAGCTGTCTTTTCAGGCAGTTGTGACAGGGAAGCGATGTGGTTCAAAAAATTTCATGAAAAAATTGTCAGAATCCATGTAAGAAATCTTGCACACTTTCATAATATTATTTGAGTGTGGCCAAAATCAGGCAGGAATGTCAAGGTCTGCTATGGTATCCCGCGGATGGTGTCACGAAGCCCCGCCAAATGGGCGTTATAGCTTTGCTTATTTCTGTCATGCCAGATACCATTTTCTCCAAACGGTCGGCGGGCCGACCATCCCCGCTCCTTCATCCGGCACTCGAAAAAATTGAAGGGCCTCCCGAAAAGCGTTATAATCAGAATTTTGCATAAACAACTTGCACCAAAGCTTAAATTCTGATAAGTACTTGGCCATATGTTTTCTGATTATAACGCTTTTCGGGGAGGCCGCCCTATCCGTCAACGTAAACGTGAACTTGAACCGGAACGTGGACATGGACATTCATTTGCGGGCAAGTTCAAGTTCACGGGTTCCCCTAAATCCGTTATGATCAGTATGTTTTCAGGTGTTTGCATATGAGGAACAACCTTCCCATTGTGATCCGCAGATGAACGCAGACGGCGGACTCAGACGGCGGACTCATCCGCGTTCATCCGCGGTTTGTGAGAGTTGTCTTCCCAAGAAAAATCCCGGAAAACCCCCGATAAAAGATGTCGGGGGCATGCTTTTGGCCGGGTACTTATAAGCTTGAAACTTGAAACTTGGAGCATACCATGGACATAAGAAAAGCCGTTTTTGCAGGTAGCTGGTACCCGGCAGGAGCGGGGGAGTGTGAAAGGGAAATCGGGAATTTCCTCAAACAGGAGGATATTCGGTCCGTTTCAGGCCAGAAGGTCTTGGGAGGGATTGTCCCCCATGCGGGATGGCATTTCTCAGGTGCCATCGCCTGCCATGTCATTCGATCCTTGGCAGATGAATCCCCACCGGATGTCATTCTCGTCTTGGGCAGGCATCTCCATCCAGACTCCCCCAACTATATCATGGCAGAAGGCATGTGGGAGACGCCGTTCGGCGCGCTTGAGATTGAAAATCGGATCACGGATGAACTAATCAAAAGATTCCCTTTTCAGATTGAGACAGCCCAGAGATTTGGCCAAGACAACACCATTGAGCTCCAACTGCCGTTTGTGAAATACTTTTTCAAGGATGTGAAAATTGTTCCCATCGGGATTCCGCCCGCGGAAAGCGCCCTTGAAATCGGAAAGGTTGCTGTGGACATCTCAACACAACTCGGTCTGCGGATGAAGGTGATCGGCTCAACGGACCTGACCCACTATGGTGCCAATTACGGGTTCACACCTCAGGGAACAGGTGCAAAAGCCCTGGAATGGATGCGTGATGAAAATGATCGCCGCGTGATCAATGCCATGCTTGCCATGGACCCGCTGAAAGTCATCCGTGAGGGGCTGTCCCATCACAATGCCTGTTGCGCGGGTGCCGCGGCAACCGCCATTGCCGCGGGAAAACAACTCGGCGCGCAAAAAGCAGAGTCGCTTGCCTACGCCACCAGCCATGACAAACATCCGAGCGACAGCTTTGTCGGATATGTGGGGATTGTGATGCTTGGTGCTTGATGCTGGGTGCTGGATGCTTGATGCTTGATGCTGGATGCTGGGTGCTGGGTGCTGGGTGCTGGATGCTGGATGCTTGGTGCTGGGTGCTGGATGCTGGGTGCTGGATGCTGGATGCTGGGTGCTGGGTGCTGGGTGCTGGATGCTGGATGCTGGGTGCTGGGTGCTGGGTGCTGGGTGCTGGGTGCTTGATGCTTGATGCTGGATGCTTGATGCTGGGTGCTGGGTGCTGGGTGCTTGATGCTTGATGCTGGATGCTGGATGCTGGGTGCTGGATGCTGGGTGCTGGATGCTGGATGCTGGGTGCTGGGTGCTGG
>JAOZRQ010000877.1 GCA_029940115.1 Desulfobacterales bacterium | reverse complement strand
CGGAACTGCAAACTGAAAAGTGTGAACCACCTTTCAGGCAAAATGAAAGATGCCGCTTTTTTTAGTGGTTGCTGGTTCCAAAGCTTTGAAAAAACCTGATTATAACGCTTTTTGGGGAGGCCGTGCCGCCGCCGTGCCCCTGTCCGACTGCCGGGCAGGGATAGGAGGGGCAGGGCACGGGCTCCATTAGATCCGTTGGAATCAGGAAAAATCCGTTGGAATCAGTAACAGACAACGGACAACAACCAACAACCCAACCAGCCACGGACAAAACCATGCGACTGACCATTGAAAAAGTGATGATTCTGAAATCGGTGGACATCTTTTCGGAAACCCCGGAGGAAGATCTGATCGAAGTGGCTTCCATTGTTGAGGAGCTTGAAGTCAAAGCCGGGAAGGAGATTATCACAAAGGGGGATATCGGCACATCCATGTACATCATTGTGGAGGGGCAGGTGCGGGTTCACGACGGAGACAAGGTGTTTGCCACGTTCGGCAGGCGGGAGGTGGTGGGCGAACTGGCCGCTCTCGATCCCGAGCCCCGGACAGCCACCGTCACGGCAATCGAGGATACCGATCTTTTCCGTCTGGATGAAGGTCCCCTTTATGATCTCATGGCCGAACATATTGAGGTGGTCCGGGGAATCACGCGGGTGCTCTGCAACCGGATCCGTAAGATGAACGCCCAACTGCGGGAAGTGAAAAAATAAGTGATTGGACAAAAGTGTACTCAGATTTCGCACAAAGAAAAATTGTCAAATCCGGCGGCTCGGATTTGGCAACCCGGGCCGAGCAATGCCAGGGGAAGGGATTAGGGGCTTTCATTTCCCAACTTCTCCATCAACGCGCGGACCGCGGCCATATATTCCGACAATCCCCGGAAGAAGATGTCATTATGATTCGCTCCCGGGATTTTGAGCAGGGTTTTGTCTTGGGACGGAGAGGCGTCATGCAGGGCTTGGCCGTCTGAAAAGGGGATGATGTGATCATATTCCGCATGGATGATCAAGGTCGGTTTGTCGAAACTCCGGATCTTGTCCGCATTCCGAAAGCCCTCCTCCTCTTTGAAGCCCAAGGCTTTGACATTGACGCCCAGCAGTTGCAACAGCGGAGCCGCGTAAGCGAACCCGCTCTCAACGATGAGCGCGTCGAAGCGATCTTTGTAATGTGCGGCAAGCTCAAGCACGGATGCGCTCCCCAGGGATCTGCCCATGAGGATCAGCGGACCCGAATGCCCGTTCTCCTTCAGCCAGTTCTCCACAAATTGGAAGATCAGATGGCAATCCTGCATCATGGTCGTGACAGTCGGTTTGCCTGTGGAGCGTCCGTAGCCCCGATAATCCACCGGGAAAAAGTTGATGCCGGACTGATTGTACATTTGCCCCAGATCATCATAGTCGGCCACAATCTCACCGTTGCCATGGAAAAAAAGAATGTTCGGGGCTGACTTCCCGGCCGTGTGAAGACGGGCACCGATCACCACATTGTTTCCCACCGGAATCATCACATCCCGATTGGTGATTCTCATATCGGCCCGGGGATGGAACAGATACATGGAAATCTCGGGCCGGTCCAAGGCCGAATAATTGCTGTTTAAACTCTCTGTCATAAATCCTCCGTTGTCTGTCATTAACTGTGTACAAGCTGTGTACAGGACAAAAAAATGATTGGAGAAAAGAAACCCGGCTTTTTCTTGCAGTTGGAAGGTCGGCCGTTTGGGAAAAAGC
>JAOZRQ010000409.1 GCA_029940115.1 Desulfobacterales bacterium | reverse complement strand
ACCAAGCCAAAAAAACGATGGAAGATGGCGCGTGGGCAACAATCAAACCTGAACCCTACAGAAACCAACTCACCAACTCACAAACTCACAAACTCTTCAAACTGATTTACATGGGAGGTAAAAGACCATGAAAAAACGAGTGCCTTACGGCATCGCCAACTATGCCGAGTTGGTGGAAAAAAACGCGTATTTTATTGATAAGACGTCTCACATTGAGACCCTGGAATCCATTGAGAATCCAGCTTTTCTACGCCCCAGGCACTTCGGCAAATCCCTGTTCTGTTCGATCTTGCAGTATTATTACGACGTGAACAGTGCGGACCAGTTCGATGAGCTTTTCGGACATACCTGGATCGGACAGCATCCCACGAAGCAGCACAACCAGCACCTTGTGCTCTCACTCGATTTCTCCTGCATAGAGCCCGGAGGAACGATCAAAGATGTGGAACACAGTTTTCAACGCTACTGCAATCCGATTCTGGAGATGTCCCGCCTGCAATATCCGCCGTTTCTGGCGGAGATGCCGACAATGCCGGTGGACGAGTCGGTGGCCGCCAATCTGAGCACACTTCTGCGCTTCATCTCGGTGTCTCACGCGCCGCAACTCTATGTGATCATAGATGAATATGACAACTTCTCGAACCAGCTGATCACCGCGCACAAAGATGAGAAGTACCGGGGAATCACCGCGGATGACAGTTTCCTCAAGACCTTCTTCAAAGTCTTGAAAGAGGGGCGCAAGACCGGATCTGTCGCAAATGTGTTCATCACCGGGGTGTTACCAATCACGCTGGATGACTTGGCCTCAGGTTTCAACATCGCCAGCTTTCTGACCCTGCATCCGACCTTTGAGAACATGCTCGGCTTCACCCAGACAGAAGTGGATGCGCTGTTGGACGAGATATGGAACGACTATGCGATTGATCCCGGGATCCGCAGGGAGGTAGATGACGTGATCAGGAACCAGTACAACGGGTATCACTTTGTCAGCACCGATGGGGAGGCCCTGTACAATTCCACCATTCTGATGTTCTTTCTGAGGGATTTCTGCGAGTTCAAAGCCATCCCCGAATATCTGATTGACATGAATCTGCGGACCGACCTCTCCTGGGTGAGACGGATCACCGGCGCAAACCCCGCGAACACGGAGGAGTTTGTTGGCCATCTCACCACTCAGAACCGGATCGCGTACGACCGGAAGTTTCTGGTCACCCAATTCAGCATGTCGCAGTTCTTTGAGAAGAGCTTCTACCCGATCTCCTTTTTCTACCTCGGCATGCTGACAAAGCAGGATCCGTTTTTCCTGCGCCTGCCGAATCTGAACATGCGGAAGATCTTCGTCGAATATTTCAACGAGCTTCATCACATTGACGTCTCCACGAAATATGCGGATCTGATGCAGGGATTCGTGAACCATCCTGATCTGTTTGAACTGTTTACGGGGTACTGGAAACTGTATGTTTCCCAGTTGCCGGAGGTGATCTTTCAGCAGGTGAATGAGAACTTCTATCGCACCACCTTCTATGAATTGTGCAGCCGGTACCTCTCCACATGGTTCACTTGGAACGTGGAACGCTCCTACCCCAAGGGCCGGAGCGATCTCGAATTTGTCGGCAAATATCACGAAAAATTTGCCGGGCTACGCTGGGTGATCGAGTTCAAGTATTACTCCAACACCGTATTCAGAAAGATGTTCGGGACGAGCATCGAAGCGTTTCAATTGCAAACCGAAGATACGGAACAGATCGCGGGTTATGTGGAAGGCTTGCGAAAGGAGTATCCCGAGGCCCGGATTTCACAATTTGTCATCTATTGCATCGGGAACAAGGGGTTTCGGGTGTTTCGAGTGGATAATTGAAACCTGCTACGGCCGCCAACTGCTACACGGATTAGTGAGTGCATCCGGAGTGCAAGGCTTGCCTTGTGAGTGCGCCCGGAGTGCAAGGCTTGTGGCTTGTGACTCACAAAGCAAGCTTTGCACTCCCTCCCCATGGCGGTGGAATTCCTTTCCTGCTTTCGCAGGAATGACAGGCTTTTAATATATGTCAGCGGAGAAATAATCTCAATGAGTCGTAAGAAAAAGAAGAAATCAAAGGGGCAAAAAAAGCCCGTCCATGGTGCTTCCCAGAATACGTCGGATGCCTCCGGATATGATGCAGGCCGTGAGTTCAAAATGGCGGTTCAACACCACCAATCGGGCCAATTCCAACAGGCCGAGGCGATGTATAAACGGATACTTGAGGCGGATCCGAATCATTCCGACGCCCTTCACCTGTTCGGTGTGCTCTCTCACCAGAGGGGCAAAAAGGAGAGGGCCTTGGCGTTGATCAACCAAGCCATCGGGATCCATCCTGACCGACCCAATTATCATAACAATCTCGGCATCGTGTTTCAGGAAAAAAGGGAATTTGACAAAGCCATCACCTGCTATCAAAGAGCCTTGAAACTTAGGCCCGACTTTGCCGACGCATATAACAACATGGGGTTTGCCTTTCAGGATCAGCGGAAACTGGATGAGGCCATCGCGTGTTACCAGAAAGCCATCCAGATAAAACCGGATTATTTTGAAGGATTCAACAATCTGGGAACCGCGTTCAAGGATGCCGGCAAAACCGCCGAGGCCATCGCGTCTTATCAGAAGGCTCTTCAGTTGAAACCGGACTATGTGGAAGCGTACAACAACATGGGACTTGCCCTCAAAAATCACGGTCAGTCGGCGGAAGCCCTTGCCTGCTTTCAGAAAGCCTTGGAGATCAGACCCGACTATGCAGAAGCCTACTGCAACTTGGGGAGCATATTGAACGAGACGGGCAAATTTGAGGAGGCGATTGAGTCTTATCAGAAGGCGATTGAGGTGAAGCCGGGCTATGAGAAAGCTTACAATGGCATGGGAACCGCATTCAAGGAGTATGGCAGATTCACCGAAGCCATTGCCTGCTATCAGAAATGCCTGCAACTGAATCCGGAAAACGCGGCCGCATGGCTGAATATGGGAAACACTTTCCAAGATCAGGCCAAGCCGGATGAGGCGATCTCCTGCTATCAAAAGGCCCTCAAGATCAAGCCCGAGTATGCCGTCGCGTATGACAACATGCGGAACGCCTATATCTACCAAGGCAGACTGGAGGAGGCCCTCGAGTGTTGTGAAAAGAGCCTAACCATCCGACCGGATCCGGGCATTGAGGTGAGAAAGGCCCTGATGCTCCCGGTCATCTATGAATCAAGGGAAGATATCGCCCATCATCGGGAAAGAATCACTCGGGAGATCGAATCCCTGAAAGGGAAAGATATCCGGCTTGAAGACCCGCATAAGCAGGTTGGATCCACGAATTTCCACCTCGCCTACCACGGGCTGAACGACAAAGATATCCAACAAAAAATCGCATCGTTCTACCTTCAAGCCTGTCCAAGACTGGCATGGGGTGAGGGGCGAGGGGCGAGGGGCGAGGGGCGAGAGGATGTATCCTCGCCTCTCGCCTCTCGCCCCTCGCCTCACCATCGGCATCGTCTCCATGCACCTCTACAACCTGAACCAGCAGACCATCGGAAAGCTGAACCGGGGGATCGTGGAACATTTGTCCCGGGATCGCTTTCAAGTGAAGCTGTTCCGATTTCCGGGTGGGGAGAACCGTCTGATCCAATCGATCCTCCAAGGGGCCGATGAGGTGATTGATCTCCCCGTGGAATTGAAACCGGCCCGCGAGATCATCGCGGCCCATTCCTTGGATATCCTGTTCTATCCAGATATAGGAATGGACGCGCTGACCTATTTCCTCGCGTTCTCCCGCCTCGCGGCGGTTCAGTGTGTGACTTGGGGGCATCCGGTCACCACCGGCATTCCGAACATGGACTACTTCATCTCCTCCGAACATCTGGAACCGCCGGGAGCGCAGGATCATTATTCAGAGCGACTGGTTCTGCTGAAGCGGCTTCCGGTTTACTACTATCGGCCTGATGTTCCTGAAACGCCGCTGTCCCGGGAGAAACTGGGGCTTCCCGAGGGCTACAACCTGTATGTCTGCCCCCAGGCGCCATTCAAGTTCCACCCGGATTTTGATGCGGCCTTGGGGAATATTCTACGCCATGACCCCCGAGGGCTACTCATTCTGATCGAAGGCCAGAATTTTGAGCACTGGGCAAAACTGCTGATGAACCGTTTTAAGAAGAGTTTTCCCGAAGCGATTGACCGGGTGCGGTTTCTCAAGGCCATGCCCACAACGGAGTTCCTCTCCCTGCTCATGGCCGCGGACGCGCTCATCGAACCCCCCTATTTCGGAGGCGGCAACACCACCTACGAATCCTTTGCCTGCGGCCTCCCGATAGTCACTTGGCCCGGCCCGTTTATGCGAGGCAGGGTCACCTTGGGTTGCTACAGACAGATGGGCGTCATGGACTGCGTGGCCAACGACGCACAGGTATATATCCGTATCGCGATCAGGCTTGCAAATGACAAGCCTTGGCGAGAATACATCAAAGCAAGAATCAGAGCCAACGCCCACGCGCTATTCGAGGATATGGAAGCGATACGGGAACTGGAACATTTTTTTGAAAAAGCGGTTCTCCCCAGTTTGTAGTTCCGCCTTTAGGCGGTGTGAGGGGATGTCCTTCCATTCTTTTAAGTTCAGATTTATGGTCATCAGACAAACATTCTGTTGAAAGCTCTAGAGCCTTCAACATAATGTTTGTCCAAAATTGAAATCATGAATTCCTGACAACAAAGGGTTCGGAAAATCGACCTTGGACAATGTTTTTGTACAAGGCTATATATCTGATTGGTGGAAACAAATTGCAGATTTGTTCTACATGTGGCACAATTTTTCAAATTGTGCAGAAACAAATTGCAAGTTTGTTCTACAAAGTTTGGCGCTCACAACTTACAGCTTTCACAAGGAGGATTTAAACATGAGATGTCCGGGACAAGACACGCAATATTGGAAACCGGGAGCGATCTTTGAGGCAAAATGCCCGCAATGCGGGGGTGAGGTGGAGTTTTTCAAAGATGATACGTCCCGTAAATGTGGCGCATGCGGGCACAGGTTCGCCAATCCAAAGATGGATTTCGGGTGCGCGGCATATTGTCAGTACGCGGAGCAGTGCTTGGGAACGCTCCCGCCGGAACTGATGGCCCAGAAGGAGGATCTGCTGAAAGATCGGGTGGCCATAGAAATGAAGAAATACTTCAAAACCGATTTCAGACGGATCGGCCATGCCACACGGGTGGCCCGTTATGCGGAACGGATCGCCAGAGAGGAAAGGGCGAATATGGCCGTCGTCTTGACGGCCGCATACTTGCATGACATCGGCATCCACGAAGCGGAACGGAAATATGACAGCACCGCGCCAAAATACCAGGAGCAGGAGGGGCCGGCCATTGCCAAATCCATACTGACGCGTCTCGGCGCAAACGCGGAACTGATTGATGAGGTCTGTGATATCGTGGGACACCATCATCATCCACGAGACGATGAGACCGTCAACTTCAAAGTGATATTCGATGCCGATCGGATCACCAACCTTGAGGAGAGACATAAAGAGAAGCCTTTCAAGGCGGACAGACTGGCTCGGGTGATCGAAAAGTCGTTTTTAACCGAAACAGGGAAAAAGGAGGCGGGAAACGTCTTGTTCGGTCATTCCCGAGAAAGCGGGAATCCATCGGTGCGATGACCGGGCCCCATCAGGCTTTTGATGCAAAGGGAAAGGTTTCGGAAGATAAATATCGCTGGTTCTAACGGTTTTTGTGGTTTCCGACACGGGCTGGGAATTGTGATCCGCGGATGAACGCGGACGGCCTGCATTCCGGGCAGGGTGCGGGCTCATCCGCGTCCATCCGCGGTTTGTCCAGTTTGTAGTTCCGCCTTTAGGCGGTCTCGCACCGCCTGAAGGCGGAACTGCAAACTGGAATGTAAACCCATAAATGAAAGATGCCAAATTGAGCGTAGATAATTGCAGATAATCGCAGACAATCGCAGACAATCGCAGACAATCACAGACAATCACAGACAATCACAGACAATCACAGATAATTGCTGATAATTGCTGATAATTGCTGATAGTTTCCCCTAATGCTTGTTGACATCCCATATCCCTCATGGTACAATGCATCCTTGTCGGCAGGGTCGGGCGGCATTTTTCAATCAGCCACGAGCTGCAAATGGGAGTGTCCGCGTTCGGGAGGGCATTGAGATGCGAATCATGCCAGTGCCCTTATGTGAGATGGGACCGTCTAACAAGTGGCTGATAGGATTGAACCCCAAATGCCCCTGTCCCGTAGGGACAACTGAAAATAGCCCGGCAGTTCAT
>JAOZRQ010000408.1 GCA_029940115.1 Desulfobacterales bacterium | reverse complement strand
TTCGGGGTGTAACTGACCATCCCCGTCTCGCTGACACTCGCTGAACCGTTCTGGGACGGACCGGCAATGATCCAAGTGAGCGCGTCCCCGTCAGGGTCCGACGCGGTCAGTGGCAGACTGAATGGGGTGCCATCCTCATCCATGGCCCCCTCCACTCTCTCTCCTTCGGCAATGACAGGGGCCTCATTCACATCACTCACATGGATGACAAAGGTTTCCACATACTTCTTGTTCCTCGCCCATATGGTGTAGGTGTCACGGGTTTCAAAATCAAACACAGCCGCCGTTTTGAGCGTTGCGCCGACAATGGCGAAGAGGTGGTTGTCCTTTCCCTCTTCCCCGGGAGTCAGGACATAAGGGGTGAAAAGAATATCCTGAGCAAAAGAGACAAAGTCCCCCACCGGGGTCCCGATCGGCAGATTCTCCTCCACAGTGGCATTCTCCAAAGAGAACACTCGCTCATCCCCCTCACCGGCTCCCGCATGAGCCGGGAGAAGGGACATGGCGATCATCACCCCTGCCAGCAGCAGCATGATCGCGAGGCCCATCCGACTGAAAACAGACAAGCCTCTCTGTTCAATGGGTCCATTTTTTTTCATAACTCCCTCCATAAACGCCTTGTCAGTACAAAAAAGGACGCTTAATCTTGCTCTTAATCTTAAGAGCGAGAAAAACGGGTCCCTAAATCTACTGATTGTTAATATTATGACTCAAGTTTCGCACCCAAATTTTTGAGTGAATACAGATGGTCAAGTCAGTTTCTGGTCCGTCTGACTCAATCTTTGGTCATGATGGGGTGCAAGTGCCTGATCTCACATTGCCCAAAAAGTGGGTTTTCGAGGTCGACCATCTCCTGAAACCCTTGGAAAATGGGCTCACATTTATCAAATATACACCAAAATGTTTCTTTTCTTACATGCAACACCCGGTTCGGATTGTGATATGCGGACTCGCACAGAGTCACTTCAGATTGACAAATCCGAATCATCTGTCAATCCAGCAGGAGCAGGGTTTTCTTGTTCGGTTTGAATTGATAAACCTTTGCCCTGCCCGTGCCTTTGCCCCCGGTCGGACACGGACAGGGGATATGAGACGACATTCCATTTCCTCTGCCCGACATCGGACGCGGGCATGGGCAGAGTCACAACCGTTGGATCAAATAGACATACACGGGTAGCCGACTCATGTTTTTTATCTCAAAAAACGATCGCAACAAATCTCGCCTTTTTTGATCATTCATCAACAGCGGTCTTTTTTGGTTATCCATTAAAGGAGACAGGTAGATGGCACCTTTTTTGGACAAAGCGTCGGGCACGCTGTGGAGCAATTCGGCGATGGAGCGATTGTGGTCAGTTGAAAACCGCTCTCCCAAGAGGAAGTTGGCCGTGATTTCGATGTGGGCATGGTCCCGGTTGAGTTCAAGCATCTTCTGGAACGCCTCATGAATCCTGGAGGTGTCCAAAGGCTTGTTGATGCTTGCCAGAGTAAGTGCGTCAACAGATTCAAACCCGATGTTGACATATGTGTGAAACGGCAATTGGTTGAGCGCCTCAAGCCATCCGCTTCCAGCGTTGAGCAGGGAATCGACACTTCCAAACAGGAAAAGCATCGGATGCTCCATATGCGAATTCCCAAACCCAAAGGCTTGGATGGCTTTGGAAACGCTCATGATCAGTTCCCCCTCTGCCCCAAGCGCATCGTGATTTCCCAAGAACAGGGCGTTGTAGTTGCCCAGCTTGCCGTCATAGAGGGCTCTCAGCTGGCGAATCTGCTGAAGGATGTTCTCCTTGGAGCGGGGAAGAAACCGTTGAGGTGATTTGACGCAGCAGAAATTGCAATGATACAGTACATCCGTCCGCAATGATGAGCGGGATGACCTCATAGTCCACATGACGAGTGTCCGGGGGAAGAACCGATATCCGTCCGCCCAATGTCGAATGCAATTTTTTTGATTGCTCATGCAGGGCGTTTTCATTGTTGTCGGCAATGGCTCGCAGAAGATCTTTGACAGGGGAAGGCAGATCATCCTGTTGCATCTCGTGAAGATTCGCATACAATTGGGACCATGCCCCAAATGCCTTCATGATGTTGGGATCTGTGTAGGGATTGGATGCCCAAATTGAGTTGCTGGGGTAGGAGAGACATGGAAGGTAATATTCGCCAACATGGTCAACAACTCTTTTGTTGTCGGTGACCGAACCGACCGAATAGAACACCCAATCATTGCCATCGGTCCGTTTCAGAAACTCTTGGGGATGGGGCCAGTCCAGGTTGAGGCCGCGAATGAATTTGATCTCACCCTTCAGATTGAACTGGAATTCATGTTCGGATGTCCTGATCTCAGCATATTTTCCAAATGGGATCGGAACGCGAGCCTTTGTGAAACGGGTGTGCCTTCCTTTTCAATGGTGACTGACAGGTTGTTCAGACGGTAGGATATCATCTTTGCACCTCGGATCGGGTATTCAGTTGTTGTAAGGGACTGGCAAAAATCGCACCCAATGGCGGAATGCAACCCGGCCGACATCATTTCTTGTATGCCCATAAGTGTAAACTTAATCCACCGGAAGCGAACCCAACGCCCGGTTCGGATTGGCAAATCCGAATCATGACGGGGGATTTGCCAATCGTTCGACGACTCGACTGAGCTTGCCGAAGCCCCCGCAAGCCGGCCTTCAGTTCCCTGTTCCGACAAACATCGGAACCACCCGGACACCTGTCTCCTCATCCGTGTGAATCTTTCCGTATTTCTCCCGGTTGGCATCGTCAACATATTCCACAAAAAACACCAGTGAGACCTCCGGAACCCCGATATCCTTTCCATATCCGGCAGCCTGTTTCAGAGCCTCGTTGTACCCGGACTCGTTGGTATATGACTTGACCTCGATCACATGAATCTCCTCCCGTACCGGATGAAAAGATCGACTTTTCCGTTGCCTGTGGGAAATTCGGGCCACACCTGTGCCCGTTTCTGTCCGAGAAAATCGCAGAGATGGCGATACAGGCTGAAGTGGTACACAGCCTCGAAAATTCTCATATCCTTGCGTACAGGCGCATCCTTCAGCAGCCATTCCCGGTTCTTTCTCAGATGTGCCTCGTGCCGGCGGATAAGATTTCGGATGTTCAGACCTTTTTCCGTAAATGTGTCGGAAAGGTCCTCAAACGGCTCGTAAAGTTTGCCGGTATAGCCGAACATCTCCCGGGCGAAATAATTGAACAGGCGTTTCTGAACGAAGGGGGAGGAGAATCTGACATAAAACTGCCCATCATCATCTTCTTCGTACCCGATAACACCGTTCATGTACAAAAAGCTGAGATGCCTGTCGTCATATCTGAAAGGAATTTTCTCCCCGGTTCTGAAGACTTCCAGAACCGATTCTCTGTACGGCTCCTGTTCCGCCTTGCTTATGACATTCATGACATTGTTGTTGGGAAGCAGATCTGCGGCGGCCGCATAGACCTTTTCAAAATTTTTCATCGTCACCGGAGAATCCTTCTTCACCCGGTAACTCCGGAACCCTTCGGTCAGGAGTTCCCCAAACCAGCAGGTCAGGCCCGGTTGCCCCCGCGGATCAGTTCCTTCCGGGGCGCGTAATAATGAATATCCTTGTCCACCGGTCCGTAGGATGAAAATTTTCTCACCATGCCTGCCTCCTCATCTCCCAATCTCGCTGTTTTTTTCCGATATCTCCAAGTTCGTAGTCATCCGGCCCCAGTGTCACCACGATTCGCGGATTTTTGGAGAAAAACTCGGAACCCGGATACAGCACTGAATTCCAGAACCCTTTTCCAACAAACCCATACTGACATGAACAAAATGTGGTGTCAACATCTTTTGTCACATTTTTTCTTCATGCCTCCCATTTTTTTCAAAGCCTGCCTGTATGACACCCCGCATGGCAGGCTTGGATTTATGTGCCCGCATTCGGCACTCAATGATACAGACATCCGTCCGCAATGATGAGCGGGATGCCCCTTGCCCCTCAACAACCACTCCCGGAAACGAAAGCTCACCAGATTGTTGCAAACCACCGCCGCAAGGACCACGCTGACCGAGAAGGAAGTGATGTCGCACGGAAATCTCTGCTGAAAATCGAGCAGGACGGCGAGCGACAGTCCGCCCATGTCGAGCAGTCCGAAACCGATCTGAGAGGGATAGGCGTTCAGCCCGGGGCTCAGGCGGATGCTGGCAAGGCCTGCGAAAATCTTTCCGATGTATCGGTGCAGGCCATATCCTATTGCCAGAAGGGGAATCCATCCCGAGTCGAGTCGCCAGCTGGCCCCGAGAAAGAGAAGAATCAGCAGATAGACTGGCTTCTCGACACTGGCCAGGATGTTGAATATGCGGCATCTCTCCCGCTCAAGGTTCACCAGCCAGAATCCGAGGAGAAAAAGGGTCAGCAGTGATGAAAAATGGAGCATGGATGCGGCTCCGCTGGCAAGCAGGGCCATGCCGACGACGATCAGGGTCAGTTCCCCCTCCTTGGGCCGGCGGGCAAAGAAGAGGGCGCATAGGATGACAATGCCCAAGCTCAAGCCGATGTTCAGAAAAATCCCATGCCCCATTTGCCGGATCCATGACGCGTCCGTGGATATCAGGGGATTGTATGAGAGGGCCAGCCCGAAGATCAGCAACGCGCTCAGACCATCAATGCTGGAAATATATGAGAGTAGCCTGAACATGCTCCGATGGCGTATCACGGCTTCGGGACGCACCAAGGCCAAGCCAGTCTGAGCCGTGCACGCGCCAGCCGCGGCAAGGCTGATGGCAACGATGACCTTCATATACTCGGTCATGTCGGCGAACAGATAAAATACGCCATAGATCCCTGCAAAGCCCCAGACAAAGCTGATGATCCCTTCCATAAGCCCTGCCCCGAGGAATTCCGCAGGAAATCGTCGGAGTCTGGCTATTTCAAACTGAAACCCAAAGAGCAGCCCCACCCATCCGAGCAGCAACGCGGTCAGTGGTTCCAGTCCGCGGAGGGTCTCCTTGTCCAGAAGGTTCAGAAACTGAGGCCCCAGAAGAAGGCCCAAAAAGAGAAACTCGGTTCCGGTGAGATAAAACTGCCGGGCAAAGATCGGCAGTCTGACCCCTCGAAAGGTCAGGTGATGGCCGCTGAAAACAAGAAAAATGATGAGGAGAAGTCCGAAAATGATCTTCATGTGGGACATCCTTCATTTATCAGTTTACACTTTGCTCTAGAGCTTTCGCTCCGGAGTGCCACACTTGTAGTTTGGCATGTCCGGAAACCGGGGCCTCCGCCAAACTGCAAGTTTGGCACTCCGGACAATCTTTTTGTTGAAGGCTGTAGTACACCATTTGTAAGTACTTGGCCATATGTTTTCAGGTGTTTGCATATGAGGGCTGTGCGAACTTTTGGAGCATGCGCCGCATGACCAAGGGAGGTTGGCAACATGGGGACAAGCCAGGTTCCACAAAAAAATTGCGAAGGCCATTCTCATCAGACAATGATGCCCACAAATCTCATTTGCAAAAACATTTGCAAAAAATAAATTTATCATATACTAGTGGTTTCTGCTTTTCAAGCTAAAATTAAAATTGTTGCAGATCATTGACAGCACTTCAAAAGCAATGATAACATATGAATCCTCCAAAGGAGTCAAGTCATTTGCCATTTGGTGGCTGATATTGAAAAAAACGGTATCAATTCATATGTCTTGCACCATAGTCAAGTCTTAAAAATAAATTTGGAAACTTAAAAGCTGAACTGGAAACTGGGTGCATTTCCAAACCTCATTGCCATCGTGAGTGAACAATTTGTCCTTTCCCGCTCCTTTCAAATTGCCGATCATTCTTGGTCTTTGCCGGCAGGCGTTTTGGATTGCCAATCCGAGTTCAGGTAAAATATAAAAATCTCTTGACCTCAAATTATAATGTCATACAATGATTTTCACTCAAGTTTCGCACCCCTATGTGAGCCCATTTTCCAAGGGTTTCAGGAGATGGTCGACCTCAAAAATTCACTTTTTGGGCAGGCACTTGCACCCCATCATGACCAAAAATTGAGTCAGACGGACCAAAAACTGACTTGACCATCTGTATTTACTCAAAAATTTGGGTGCGAAACTTGAGATTTTCATTTTAAAGAAGCAATAGCACTCAGGAGGGTCTTGTGTCAATCCGAGCCGAGCGTGTCCGAACCGAGCGACTCCCCTACATGCTCCCGCGGGATTGCCAAATCCGGCGGTTGGATGGTTCGGATTTGTCAATCCGAACCGAGCGCGGGTTTCCGAACCGAGCGTGTCCGAGCCGAGCGTGTCCGAACCGAGCGACTCCCCTACAT
>JAOZRQ010000407.1 GCA_029940115.1 Desulfobacterales bacterium | reverse complement strand
GGGACCTCAGAACACCTCGAGGGTGTGTGGGGAAGTTCCGGGTCCGATGTCTTTGCCGTGGGGAATTCAGGCACGATCGTGCATTACAACGGATCTGCCTGGTCCGCCATGATCTCCGGTACCTCAGTAAGCCTCGTTCCCGTTTGGGGAAGTTCCGGGTCCGATGTCTTTGCCGTGGGGAATTCAGGCACGATCCTGCATTACAACGGATCTGACTGGTCCGCCATGAGCTCCGGGACCTCATCCAACCTCAGAGGCGTGTGGGGAACTTCCGGGTCCGATGTCTTTGTCGCGGGGCATTTAGGCACGATCCTGCATTATAACGGATCTGCCTGGTCCGCCATGACTTCCGGGTCCGGAGAGGCCTTTTATCCCGTGTGGGGAAGTTCCGGGTCCGATGTCTTTGTCATGGGGAATGGCGGCACGATCCTTCACTATGACGGATCAGCCGTCTTCCCCCCCACCATCAGCACCACCTCCGTGACCGGCATCACTGCCACGGCCGCATCCTCGGGCGGCAATGTGGCATCGGACTGGGGCGCCGCTGTCACGGCCAGGGGGGTCTGCCATGACACCTCGGCCACCCCGGACACCGGGGACACCTGCACCACTGACGGCACGGGAACCGGAAGCTTCGCCAGCAGCGTCACAGGGCTGACCTCGGGCCAGACCTATTATCTGAGGGCCTATGCCACCAATTCCGAAGGCACATGTTACGGCAGCGAGTTCACCTTTGTCACCGAACCCTCATCCCAGGCATCCGGGGTGAATTTCACCTCACCGGCTGTCACCTCCCTGACCGTGAACTGGACCCGTGGGAACGGCGACGGCTGCATTGTCCTGATGAGATCCGGAGGTACGGTGAATACGGATCCGGCTGACGGCACAACTTACACCGCAGATTCCGTGTTCGGTGTCGGGGACGAGGTCGGGACTGGCAATTATGTGGTCTATCAGGGAAATGGCGCCTCCGTGACCGTGACCCGGCTGGAAGCGGAGACAATCCATCATATAGCCGTGTATGAGTTCAACGGCTCGGCCGGCACGGAGAATTATACGACCCCCGGGGCCAGCGGAAGCCGCTCAACCCTGGCTGCCGGCGAGCCCGGGACCCCGGCCGGGGCCGGTCAGTTCACCGGAACTGTCACCGAATTCGGCGATCTCACCGGAGCGGATCACGCCCCCGCAGCGACAAATCCCCTGGCGGACGTGACAGTGAGTGAGGATACGGCCTCGACGGAAATAAACCTGGGCGGCATATTCACAGATTTTGACGACGACAGTGCCGTTATCGTCAAATCGCTGGTGTCAAACAGCAACTCGTGGCTCATGGGTGCGACCGTCAGCGGCGACATCCTGACCCTGTATTTCGGAGAGAACCGGAACGGGGAGGCGACTCTCGTCATCCGGGGAACCATGAACGGAAAGACCGCGGACGACGAGTTTGTCGTCACAGTGAACCCCGTGGATGACGCGCCCGTACTCGCCAATGAGATCGCGGACATCACGGCTGATGAGGACGGCGATCCGTCAGAAATAAGTCTGGCCGGCATGTTCACGGACATTGACAGCGAAGTGTCCGCCATTGCTGTTTCAGTGTCGGCAAACACGGAACCCAGTCTGGTCACGGCGACCGTCACGGACAGCATCCTGACCCTGGAATATCAGCCGGACCAGAACGGCGAGGCGACGATAACCGTGCGGGGAACATCGGACGGAAAGACAGCGGAGGACGAATTTCTCGTCACGGTGAACGCTGTGGACGACGCGCCTGAGGTCGTGAGCGTGATAGCGGATGTGACCGCGGACGAGGATGCCGCCCCGTCAGCGATAAGTCTGGGCAGCGTGTTCACAGACACTGACAGCGATGTGTCGGCCATTGTCAAAACCGTGCTGACGAACACAGCCCCCGGTCTGCTGTCGGCGAATATCACCGGAAACACGCTGACCCTGGAATATCAGCCCGATCAGCACGGGGAGGCGATGATAACCGTGCGGGGAACATCGGACGGAAAGACGGCTGACACCGCGTTCACCGTCACAGTGAATCCGGTGGATGATCTGCCGCACTGTGTCGGGGAAGTCCAACCGGTGAGGGCTGCATGGGATGATCCCGACACCGCAGTTGATCTGGCCGAGCTGTTCGGGGATGCCGACAACACAGCAGCGGAAATGACATGGGCTGCGGAGTCCGGGGACCCGGCGCTTGTGGCCGCGACGGTGGCCGGAAGCTTCCTGACACTGGCATATCAGGAGGGGCAGACCGGGGAGACAGCGGTGACCGTCACCGTGACCTCCGACGGAGAAACCGCATCCTGCGAAATTCCCGTGACAGTGGTCCTGCCGGGCTATACAGTATCCGGGAAAGTGACTTATCACGGCAGCGGCATTCCCGTTCCCGGAACCATTATGACAGTTGAGGGATCAACTGTCTCTTACACAGTGACCGCAGACGGGGCCGGCGTTTACAGTTTCACCAACATCCCCGAGGGGGAGAATGTCGTGATCACGCCCTTCAGGGAGGAGGTCCCGACCCCGGAGATTCTGAGCGCGACAGATGCCTCAGTCATTGAGGACATTGTTTTCGGAGATATCGAGCCTTCCGACGTGGAAACCGGGACGGCCGATGTGACCCGGAACGGCACGGTGGGAAGCATGGACGCGTCGAGGCTCGTGAGATTCAGCACCGGACTTGTCACCGTCATGAGCACCTCACCGGAGGTGATCCCGGATGCTCTCTGGGTTTTCGGACCGGCCTCTGCCGCCCTGACCGTGATCTCGGACACCGATGATTTGAACTTTGTAGCGGCCATGCCCGGGGATCTGTCCGGAAACTGGACCCCGGACAGCGGGCGGAGATCGGTCCGGGAATCCGGGCGGGTCACTGAGATCACTGTGTTCCCGGGGGAATATCTGATAGTCCCGGTTATTCTGAGTCAGGAGTCACTGATCCGGGGCATTGACATCGTTGCCGAGTTTGATGAGGATGTGCTGGATGCGGCCGACGTGACGCTCGCGGACGGCATCCTTGAGAACGAGGACTACCAACTGGTGAGAAACATGAACAACGACGGCACGGTGCTGCTGGCAATATATGCCCGGTCCCAGAAAGTCACCGGCAGCGGAACCCTCGTTACCCTGAACTTCGATGTCGTCGGCCGGGTCCCGGGCACTTCCCTGCTGACACTCACCAAGTTCCGGTGCAACGAGATCCCTGTGTCCGACGGAGATGACGACTACCGGGACGATGCGCCCCTGAGCGGCGGATTCCTCATGAACGGTGACATCTCCCAAACCCTCGATGTCACCGTTGAGTCGGGATATGATTCCGCTGACTGTGACCTGAACGGAGACGGCAGGATCGGAATAGGAGACGCAATTCAGGCTTTGCAGCAGGGATGCCCGGAAGCGGCAATCCGTGCCTTGCAGAGCCTCACCGGAAGATGAGTCCCTCCTGCTGGCCTCTCCTGCTCGGGTTTCCTGTTGCTCGGCCAGCCCTCCTGCTGCTCGGTTCGGATTGACAAATCCGAGCCATGCCGGGCGGGGGATTTGGCAATCCCCCGCGAGCGTCAGACAGACGCTCGGCTCCCCCGCGAGCATTGTCTGTGTCGGGCCCGGATGACCTGACATTCATGATCACGGACGGCGACTCGGATGGTGTCTTCGCCATCAGTGAGATCGGCGAAATCACCGTAAGTGACAGCGGCATCCTCGACTATGAGACCGTGCGGACATACACTCTGACAGTTGAGATATCCGACGGATCCGACACGGTCACCGCGATCATCACCGTGAATGTTGAGGACGCGGACGAGGGCACGCTCATCTTGGATGATCAGATCCTGTCGGTGAATGAGAACAGCGGTGACGGAGCCGTGGTCGGCTCGCTGGTCGTCATCGCCTCGTCCCCGTCGTCCCTGACCTACCTCATCACCGGAGGCAACACGGACGGCATCTTCACGGTTGACGAGAATGCCGGGCTGATCAGGATCGGCGACGGCAGCCGACTCGACCACGAGACCACGCCGAGCCATGCCCTGACGGTGGAGGTGACCGACGGCGTGAACACCGCGTCGGCCACGATCACGGTGAATGTCAATGATGTGGATGAGGCGGTGCTGACGGCCACAGACCAGACCTTCCCGATCAGAGAGGGGAATGATCCCGGCACATTGGTCGGCACCGTGACGGCAAGCAGTCCGAACGACACGCTCACCTATCAGATCACAGGAGGAAACACCGACGGAGTCTTCACCATTCATGGCGAGACCGGTGAGATCACCGTCAGCGGCGAATTGGATTATGAGACCACGCCGACCCACACCCTGACCGTGGAGATCTCCGACGGCACGGGCGCCATCACCGTCACCGTCACCGTGAATGTGACCGACGTGGCGGAGGTCGTCCTCTCCGTCGGGGATCAGACCTTCCCCGTGGCCAAGAGCAGCCCGGCGGGGACCGTGGTCGGAAGCGTGAGGGCCGTCGGTGCCGGCACACTGGCTTATGCCATCACGGATGGCAATGCCGGCGACGTGTTCACGATGAACGGCAGGACCGGTGAGATCACCGTCAGCGGCGAGCTGGATTATGAGACCACGCCGTCATGGTCCCTCACCGTGGAGGTCTCCGACGGCACGGAGAGCGCCACCGCCACCATCACGGTGACCCTCACCGACGTGGATGAGGAGACCCTTGTGGTGGGCGATCAGACTTTCCTCGTGGAGGAGAACAGGGGGCCCGGGACATCAGTCGGCATGGTCTTCGCAAGCACCCCTGAGGGGAGCCTCACCTTCGGCATCACCGGCGGCAACATCGGGAACGCCTTCTCCATTGACCGCCTGAACGGGGAGCTCACCGTCGGGGAGGGCGGCCCGTTGGATTACGAGACCCTGCCCCTCTATCTGCTCACCGTGGAGGTGTCGGATGGTCGGAACACCCGGACCGCCTCGGTCACGGTGAGCGTCACCGATGTGGACGAGGTCCGGCCCAATGAGCCGCCCTCCGTGCGGGACGCGACATTCTCCGTGGACGAGAACAGTCCGAACGAAACTGCTGTCGGAACAGTGACGGCGGACGATCCGGACGGGGATGCCCTGACTTACCGCATCACCGGCGGGAACACCAACGCCGCGTTCGCCCTCAACAGGGAGAACGGCGATATGGCGGTAAACGACGGTAGCGAGCTTGATTACGAGACCACCCCGGCCTATACCCTCGCCGTGGAGGTCTCCGACGGGACGGAGACGGCCAGCGCCACCGTCACGATAAACATCGCTGATGTGAATGAGGCGACGCTCACGGTGGGCGATCAGACCTTCCCGGTTGACGAGAACAGTCCCGAGGGAACCTCTGTCGGAACGGTGGCGGCCAAAGCCCCGACCCGACCGCCGCGCTGGTCTATCGCATCACAGACGGCAACATCAGTGACGCGCTCGCAATCAACGGCAGGACCGGGGAGATCACCGTCAGTGACAGCCGCGGGCTCGACTACGAGACGCTCCCCGCCCACACGCTGACGGTCGAGGTCTCCGACGGAAAAAACAGCGGCACGGCCGCGATCACGATAGCCATCCGGGACGTGGCCAATGAGAGCCGGCCGGTGATTGCGGATCAGACCCTCTCCATTGACGAGAACAGCGTGGCCGGAACCTCGGTGGGCGTGGTCGTCGCGAGGGACGACGACCCCGACGACACGCTGACCTATCGGATCGCCGAGGGGAACACAAACCGCGCGTTCGAGATGGATGCGGAGAACGGCGCGCTCACCGTGGGCGACGGCAGCGAGCTTGATCATGAGACCACCCCCTCCTATACACTGATCGTCGAGGTCTCCGACGGGGAGAACACCGGGACGGCCACAATCACCGTGGAGGTGGACGACCTGAACGAGGAGAGGCTCGAGGTCAGGGACCAGGGCTTCTCGGTGGATGAGAACAGCCCCGGGGGGACATCCGTGGGAACGGTGACGGCCAGCGGAACTCAGTGACCTGTGCGGTCTGCATGAGGCGAAAACCGGGACAGCCATGAGGAGGATTGCGGCGGAATGCGGCCTGAGTAATCAGGACAGACGAGGCACTGCGGGAAATTACGGCCATGAGGGCGCAGGCGCAGATGAAAGGCGCGTGGGATGGGGGGATGTGCTAAAATTTCATTTCAGCACTCCGGATGGGGGATGTGCTAAAATTTCATTTCAGCACTCCGGATGGGGGGATGTGCTAAAATTTCATTTCAGCACTCCGGATGGGGGATGTGCTAAAATTTCATTTCAGCACTCCGGATGGGGGGATGTGCTAAAATTTCATTTCAGCACTCCGGATGGGGGATGTGCTA
>JAOZRQ010000876.1 GCA_029940115.1 Desulfobacterales bacterium | reverse complement strand
TTAACCCTTAACCCTTAACCCTTAACCCTTAACCCTTAACCCTTAACCCTTAACCATTAGCCATTAGCCATTAGCCCTTAGCCCTTAGCCCTTAGCCCTTAACCCTTTACATGAAAGGATCAGAAAATGAAGCAGATGACCAATGGAAATCCCTTTGGCAGCCACCGGGTCATTGAACCCGAAGGGGTGTTGCCCCAGCCCGCCCAGCAGGTGAACAATGACATGGATGTCATCTGGGACAATGAAATCATGGTGGATGTGGACATCCTGAATGTGGACTCCGCCAGTTTCACGCAGATTGAGGAGGAGGCCGGCGGGGATACGGGAAAAATCGGGGAGATCATTTTGAAAACCGTCAATTCCCGCGGGAAGCAGCACAACCCGGTGACCGGTTCGGGCGGCATGTTCATCGGCGCGATCCACACGGTGGGCGAAAAATTGCAGGCCCGCGACATCCAGTCCGGGGACCGGATCGCCAGTCTGGTCTCCCTCTCCCTGACCCCGCTGAAAATCGAGGAGATTCTCGAGATCAAACCCGACATTGACCAAGTGCGAATCAAAGGGAAGGCGATTCTCTTTGAAAGCGGCATATACGCCAAACTTCCGGAAGACATCCCCGCGCCCTTGGCCTTGGCGGTCCTCGATGTGGCCGGCGCGCCGGCCCAGGCCGCCAAACTAGTCCGGCCCGGGGACACGGTGGTCATCGTGGGTGCCGGCGGCAAATCGGGCATCCTCTGTGCATATGAGGCGAAAAAGCGCGCGGGGGTCACTGGTAAGATCATCGGCACGGGGCGCTCGGAAAAGGGTCTTGAGAACCTGAAATCTCTGAGACTGTGCGATCATGTGGTCCTCTTGGATGCCCAAAACGCCCTGTCATGCTATGACACGGTCTCGGATCTGACCGACGCCAAGCTGGCTGACTTGGTGATCAATTGCGTGAACGTGCCGAACACCGAACTCGGTTCCATTCTCATGTGCAAGGACGGCGGCCGCATCTACTTCTTCAGCATGGCGACCTCCTTCACAAAGGCCGCACTGGGGGCAGAGGGCGTGGGAAAGGATGTGGAGATGATCATCGGAAACGGTTACACAAAACATCATGCCGAGATCTCGCTGAACCTGCTCCGAGAATCGCCGGAGATCAGGAATCTGTTTGAGACCATCTATTGTTGACTTGACCGTTGTTCGTTGTTTGTTGTCCGTTATTTGTGGAGATGCAGACAGCGCACTCTCCGTGGTTGAGCATGCTTGAAAAGCAAAGCGCATCATCCCATCAACCTCGGTGTGGCCGCGATCATTATCCCAACAGGGAAATGTCGCCGGCATGGGGCGTATTTGTCACTTGGGGGAGACCGTCCTCTTACTCTTTCTTGCTCTTGCTCTTAATCTTATTTCCCTTTTGACAGTTGCACACGTTGAAAGGCAGGTTTGACGTAAAACTGATCAATGAAGGATGCCCGTAAACTCATGAAATTTTTTCTTTGTGTACTCGGAATGGTGATGATTTTAGAGGGACTTCCCTATTTCGCATGTCCCGAAAAAATGAAATCCTGGATAGAAAAGATTCTTGAAATACCTGACAACACCCTCCGATGGATCGGATTTGCATTAATGATCACCGGATATGGGGTATTAGCTGTAAGCTGTAAGCTGTAAGGCTGTAAGCGGCGGTAGCTTACGACTTTGAGCTTACAGCTTTGAGCTTACAGCTTTGAGCTTACAGCTTTGAGCTTACA
>JAOZRQ010000875.1 GCA_029940115.1 Desulfobacterales bacterium | reverse complement strand
CACGCCTCACGCCTCACGCCTCACGCCTCACGCCTCACGTTTCACGCCCCACGCCTCACGCCTCACGCCTCACGTTTCAAATGTTTCTGAAGGATCATCTGCCGAACTATATGATTCCGTCGGCCTTTGTGACTCTGAATTCCCTGCCGCTGACCCCCGAGGGAAGAATTGACGTTGCATCTTTGCCCGATCCGGAGGGGATCGCCACAACGGGAGATCATGTCGCGCCTCGTGATGAGATGGAACGCCGGCTGGCCCAGATATGGGAGGAATTGTTGGACCTCTCCCGCGTGGGTGTGACAGACAACTTCTTCGAGCTCGGCGGGCATTCTTTCATGACTTTCCGAATGCTGGCCGAGATTGAGCAGGCATTCGGAAAGAAACCGCCTCTGTCAGCGCTTTTTCAGTATCCGACAATAGAGGAACTGGCGAATGTGATGCGTGACCCGTGATGCGTGACCCGTGATGCGTGACTCGTGATGCGTGACTCGTGATGCGTGACGCGTGACCCGTGATGCGTGACTCGTGATGTGTGACTCGTGATGTGTGATTGTGATGCGTGACTCGTGATGCGTGATGTGGTGTTGAAAGGAGGGTAAAACCAATGTCAGACAACAAACAGGAACATATGGAGATGATCGCCCTGCCGGATAAGGATTTTCCTGTCAGAGTATTCGAGGACGCTTTGATGTCACTATATGACAAATATATCAAAGGCAGGTTCGACGAACTTGAAGAGGGAATCAGCGATATAAAGGCGCAACTTGAAGAAATGTCCCCATTTCTTGCCCCTGACAATGGGGTGGAACTGAGAGACATCTCCTATGACCAAGCCAAGTGCGAAATGGCCGACTATTTTCTGAAGAATGACGGAAGGGAGATCGGTTATGAGGAACTGATCGAGACCCTCCAATTGGATCCGGTGCGGGTTGTTGAAATATGTGATGAACTTGTGAGGGAGGGCAAAATTGGCTGAAGATCGTCATGAACAGGCAGAAAAACCCTAATTGCTCCTGCCGGATTGACAAATCCGGCAGACCGGGTTCCCTTGGTTGCTCCTGCCGGATTGACAAATCCGGCAGACCGGGTTCGGATTTGCCAATCCGAACCGAGCGGCAGTGGACCGAATCAAGCCACTCCCATTTGCAACTCGTGGCTGACTGAAAGAATGCCGCCCGACCTGCCGACAGGATGCCTGCACCATGAAGGACATCGAATGTCAACAACTTTCTTCCCAAAAAACGACACTTTGTTTGACATTTTGAGCTTTCCTTGATACCAAAGGGTTTTAGGGGCGCAAAAAAGGCTGCTCAGTGTATCAAGTTGAAAGACAATGGATTCTTGAACCGCCGAAAGCCGAAAGGCAATGAGACCGCCATTTTTGCACTCCTTTGGTTGAGCTCTCACAAACGCCTGACGGGAATCATCATATGTGACACTCTGAACGAACCAAGAATCACAAATCCCGATTCGGACAATGGAAGGGCAAATCATGGCAATCATCTGATCACACGAATCACAGTTCAGACAACGGGGGCAAATCCCCTTCTTACCCATGTTGTGGAATGCAGGGACAAAAGTTGTCTGCCAAAAAGTGGACATAAATTCTCACACCAAGGCAAAAAAATGGAGGGCATCAACATGACGGTGACGAACACGCCTGAAACCCACAGAAACCAACTCAGAAACTCACAAACTCACAAACTCACCAACTCACAAACTCACCAACTCACAAACTCA
>JAOZRQ010000874.1 GCA_029940115.1 Desulfobacterales bacterium | reverse complement strand
CTCGCCTTCGTCAACATGAATGTTGGTTCCGTGGATCACTTCCACGTTGCCGTACCTTACACGAAGATCTTTGATTTCAAGGATTTTTGCCATTTGTCCGCTGTTGGTTGTTGGTTGTTCTAATCGGCCCTTCATCAAGGGAATTCCTTGAGGATGCCCGCATGGGTAGAAGATTTTGGGCATCATTCATCCATCGGTTTACAGTCTTTTGAGGCCAAAAAAGTTTGTAGTTCCGCCTTCAGGCGGTGCCAGACCGCCTAAAGGCGGAACTACAAACTTTTTCACGCAAAATGAGGGATGCCATGATTTGCTTACTAGGCGGCGAATTCCTGATCATCCTCATCTGTCCCCAAGTAAGCCTCAATGACCTTGGGGTCCTCTTTGATCTGATCCGGCACACCCTCGGCGATCTTTCGGCCATACTCGATGACCACAATCTGGTCACAGGCCCTCATCACCAGCCCCATGTCATGCTCGATGAGCAGAACGGTGATTCCCCGCTCCTGCATTTTCCGGATCAGATTCACGAGACGGTCCGTCTCCTGCTCATTCATTCCCCCTGCCGGCTCATCCAAGATCAGGAGACGGGGATCGGTGGCAAGGGCCCTGGCGATCTCCAGAAGCCGCTGGTTTCCGTAAGAGAGATTTTTTGAGAGCAGAGACGCCTCTCCCCGCAGGCCCACAAATTCCAGCTCTTCCAAGGCAAGGTCAAAAGCCCGCCGCTCCTCCTCTTTCTGGCTCTTGGGGCGGAACATGCCGCCGAATATGCCGGATCTCATGCGACAGTGGCATCCGGCCAGAACATTCTCCAGAACCGGGAGGTTTTGGAAGAGCCGGATGGTCTGGAAGGTTCGGGCAATGCCCATGGAGACGATGCGATGGGTGGGAAGCCCGATGATGGAGTGGCCATCAAACATGATTTTCCCCTCATCAGACCGATAGTTCCCTGTGATCAGATTGAACACCGTTGTCTTCCCCGCCCCATTGGGACCGATCAGACCCACGACAGATTTCCCCTCCACATCGAATGAGACCTTGTCAACCGCGGTCAGGCCCCCGAACCTTTTGGTCAGATTGGTCAAACTTAAAAGTGCCATGAAATTTCCTTATTTCTGATCAGGCGCAACGTGACGTGAACTGCCATTAAGGAACTGTAACCGAACAACTTCCCCATTCCCCGTTCCTGCCGGAACCTGTCCCTGACATCTTTTGTCAGGGATTGACAAATCCGGCAGGCGTCTCGGATTTGCCAATCCGAGACGAGCATGGAGGGATGTTGTTTGGTCATGATTCATAGAAGGTGTTGAAAATTCCCCTGCCTGTGCCCGTGTGCCCCTTGCCCCTGCCCCTTGGCAAAGGGCACGGGCAGATGTTTTCTAAGTTAAGAGCCGGATCGGCCAGTTGCATCGACAGGTTTCACATCATTCTGGGAATGCACCCTTTCTGATCTGTTGGGCATGATGGGGCAATGGGACTATGGGCTGTTTCCCGGATGCTCTAATGATCCTCGCCTCTCGATTGCCCATTGCCTCCATAAGGATCTGGCCGAAAGTTTTATGGCCGGGTCCTTTCAGATGATGAAAGGATATCATTATTATTTTCTTTTTTCAATAGACTTTAAGAGAAAGGCTGTTCCAAAGAAAGAAACTAAGTTTGGCATCCTTCATTTTGCCTGAAAAGTAGTCTGCACTTTCAGAAGTTTGTAGTTCCGCCTTCAGGCGGTGCGACACCGCCTGAAGGCG
>JAOZRQ010000406.1 GCA_029940115.1 Desulfobacterales bacterium | reverse complement strand
GCAAAAAAATGGTGGAAGATGGCGCGTGGGCAACAATCAAACCTGAACCCTACAGCAACAACAAACCAAGCAACAAACATTGCAGAAACTAAATTTGATTTACATGGGAGAAGTGTGCGAATAGCAGGACGCGAAGCGTGGGAACAAGAACTCATGGGACGCGAAGCGTGTTCCCACGCGGGAGCGTGGGAACAAGGGTGAGGGGGTTCAGTGGTGTTCCGGATGGCTGCCTTTGCCTTGGTAGGTGTCAATCACCGTCTTGACGAGGCAGTATGTCATGCCAAGGCCGATGATGTTCAGCGCGTACCAGAGACCGCCCATGAACACGATGTGTGACATATCCCAGACCCATTCAAATATAAACGGGAACATGATTTCCTCCTAGGGTTAGCTGTAAGGTGTAAGCTGTAAGCTCCAAAGTCGGAGCTTACAGCTTACAGGTTAGAGCTTATTCTATCGGGTTGAGCTCTTTCTCCTGCGGGAATATCGGCAGGTACCGATGGGAGATGGCGATCAGGATGATCCCGTAGGCCACTGGCAGAATTGTTGTGGCGATCTCCTGCCAGCTCGGGAAGTACATGGCCCATGTGTCAAACGACATCACCGGCGCGGCCATCACTTGCAGGACCATTACCCAGCGATTCAGGGAGACGCCGATGACCGCGAGGATCACGGCGATCATCAGGGCGGTCTTGTTTTTGCGCCCCTCCTTATTGATAAGGATAAGCCCCGGTATGAAAGCGCAGAGGATGATTTCCGCGAAAAGAATCCACAGGCCATACAGGGAATTTCCCGAATAGAAATCCATCATCCAGAATCCCTTGGAGGGTGCGGTCACAGCGGCCCAGTACCATGTGTCAATGGTCTTGGCCGCAAAATAGGTGATGAGCATCCACCCGGATATCTTTGCCAGCAGCTCGATCACGTTGTCCTTGACCAGTCTCTTTCGGGTCACCTTCTCCGTGATCTTGGTGATCATGATGGTGAAACAGGGACCACAGGCCGCGGCGGACCATGTGAAGAGGAAGAAGGTCCACGGCCATATGAACACCCCTTCCCTAAAGGCAAAGGGACGCCCGAAAAGCACACCTGCGACACCTCCTAGGGACCCCTGATGGAAAAAGGAGAGGAATGCCCCGGTGGCCGCGAACACGGCCATGATCTCGTGCATGTTGTGACTCAGATTGTGAAAGAACGGAACCCTGTCCAACTGACGGTTCCCCAAGATCAGGGGGATATATTCAATGGTCAGCACACCGAAATAGCAGGTCAGACAAAATGCCACCTCGGTCAGCATGGAATGCACATTGGCATGCCAGAAGATGAACCATCCCCTCAGGGGCTGCCCGATGTCAATCGCGAGAATCAGCAGTGCGGAGCTGTAGCAGATGAATCCAATGAGCACCGCGTAGTTGATGATGTTCTTCAGCTCGTCCTTCCCGATGATATACCTGAGAAAGCCGGTGAAGAATGCCCCGCCCCCGATTGCGATCACCGCCAGGTCCGCCCAGATCCACAACGCAAATCCGTAATAATCGTTCATGTTGGTCTGGTTCAGGCCCTTGATCCAGCAGAGGAGCATGGCGAACACACCCCACAGCAGCACTGCGCCGACCACAGCGAGGAACAGGATAAACTGCCCAAAGGAACAGCGTCTGACTCCTTTCTGAATGAGTGCAGCATCCATATTATCTATGACTCCTTTAAATGGGAAATTTGAAACCGAAACGCATCACGTCTCACGTCTCACGCATCACGTCTCACGCATCACGTCTCACGCATCACGTTTCAATTCCTGAGTTTTCTCTTGTCCATGACCTTGCCGTCCTCGTCACGGAGATAATTGTCCCCGGCTCGGCGGACCCATTCCCGGGAAGAGAGATAGTAAACCTTCGGATGGGTCCCGAGTCTTTCGAGCAGGCGGAACGCGGTTTTGCTCTTCTTCATCTGGCACACCGCATGATCCGGGTTGTTCAGGTCTCCGAATGTGATGGCACCGGCAGGGCAGGCTTGGGTGCAGGCGGTCTGATACTCATCCTCCTTTAGTTCATGCCGCTCCTCGTAATGCGCCTTTTCCATGGCGATCTGGTACCTGTGGAAGCAGAAGCTGCATTTTTCCACAACGCCCCTCATGCGGGGGGAGACATTGGGGCTCAGATACGCCTCCATTCCCTCGGGCCAGACCGGGTCCCACCAGTTGAAATACCGGGCATGATACGGACACGCGGCCATGCAGTACCTGCACCCGAAACACCGGGTGTAAATCTGGCTCACAATCCCTGTCTCATGGCTGTAGTCCGTGGCCGTTGCCGGGCAGACCGAGACACACGGCGAATGGCCATGCTCCCCTTCGCAGTGCATGCAGGGTCTCGGCAGGTAGCAGATCTCGGTGTTCGGAAAAGACTTGCCGTTTGTCAGCTGGTAAACCCGCATCCATGTGATGCTCAGGAACTTGTCTGTCTCATCCTTCCTGAACGGCACATTGTTCTCCGCCATACAAGCCACCATGCAGGCGCCGCACCCGGTACACTGGTCCAAGTCTATGACCATTCCATACTTTTTGGCTTTATGTTCATGTTTATGTTCTTCTTTCATCAAAACCTCATAACAATGAAACGTGAAACGTGAAACGTGAAGTTTGAAACGTGAAGCGTGAAACGTGAAACGTGAAACGTGAAGCGTGAAACGTGAAGTTTCATCCGTTTCCTGACGCCAGTTTCGAGTTTCAAGTTTCGAGTTTCGAGTTTCAAGTTTCGAGTTTCGAGTTTCAAGTTTCTAATTATATGGGAACATTGGTCAGCTTGGCCCTGATTCCCCAAGCCGCGTCAAGCCCGGAACCGGGGTCCTCCACCGGACCGATCAGTTCGTTCACATTCACGCCTTTTCCGGCGAGATAATCGTCATACGCGGTATGTCCCAAGCCCTTGGGCATGGCCACGATCCCGGGCATGATCCCCTCAAACAGATGGACCCGGACATTCACCCGCCCCTTGGGGGTGCTCAGTATCGCGTAATCGCCGTCATTCAGGAAAAGGAAACGGCTTTTGGCGGTCTTGGGGTTGATCTCCACCATGATGTCATTCCCTTTGAGCATGGTGTCCGAGACGGTCTTTGTCATAAAGGGCGGATTCCCGATGAAGCCGCCTGACAGCCTCATGGAATCATAAGGAACCAGAATGAGCGGAAAGGTCTTTTCCTCCCCTTCGATGGTGACCGGCTGGTACCCTGCGGCAAAGAATTCGAACTTCTTGGAAGGGGTTCCTGCAAACGCCTTTTCCCAGCCTGCCGGTGTGACCTCGGTCGCGACAAAGCCGCTTTCGTTCAGGGCATCCCATTTGTCCCCCAATGCTTCCTGGAGACATGCCTCATAATTCTCCCACGGAAAGGCATCGGCCACACTCCCCGCCAGCTTCTTTGCCAACTGGATCACCACATCGCCGGTGTGTCTGGTGTCAAACTGGGGGGCCACCACCGGCTTTGACAGCCCGATGACGCATTGGCTCAACCCCGCAGGCGGCGGCACATCTTCGAGCCGTTCCAGATAAACATGGTTTGGCAGGATCAGATCCGCGGCCTGGGCCGTTTCATCCATGTAAGCGGAGAAACTGACCACAAAGGGGATCTTTTTGAACGCCTTCTTCACCGCTTGGGTGTCCGCGAGGGTGTAACAGGGATTTGCGCCTGAGACAAAAAGCGTATGGACCGGGCTCTGCTCCCCTGTTCCGACCACTTCGGCGAACCGGTTCAGCAGGGATTTCGAGTAGGGGTACGCCTCACTCCCCGCGCCGTCAATCCGCTCGGTTTCAAGGCCCTTCTTGGCCACATCGTCGGTCTTCAGATCAGGCAGGGAGATGTAATCCGATTCAGGCACTGCCCACACCCCGCCCTTTTTGTTGATGCTCCCCTTGAGCGCGTTCAGGGCATGAACCGCGATGAACTCATGGAGGCTTCCGGGGGTCTTTCCCTCTCCCCGGCCGCAGACGGCCAACGGGCTGGACGCGTCGGCAAATTTTTTCGCCAGGGTGGTGAGGGTCTTCTCATCCACCCCGGTGGTCTTTGCCACCTTGTCGGGGCTGTAATTCTCCAGCACAAACTGCTTAAAGCCCTTGCAGGGTTTTTCTTCCCCGTCTGTCCAGTCATCAAATCCGAACGTGTGGTTGCCAACGAAATCCTTATTATAAAGGTCCAGTTTGATGATGACATGGGCCAGCCCGAGCACCAAGTCCGCCTCTGTCCCCGGCGTGACAGGAACCCATTGGTCCGCTTTGGCAGCCGTGTTGGAGAGGCGGGGTTCAACCTGTACGAGCGCGCCCTTTTTCTCCCCACATGAGCTGTTTGCCCGGAACATCCGCACAGGGGATCCCCATCCTTCGATGATCCCGCTGCCCAGACTCAGCACGAAATCCGAGTTTTCAATGTCGAATGCCGCGGACGCGTCCACCCCCTGGGTCAGTTTCAGGGTGATCGCGTACGCATCCTGAAATGAGGGCATATCCATAAAGTTGGGAGAGCCGTACGCGGTCAACAGCCGCTTGAGCAGTTGGGGCACCGTGCCCTGATCCGATCCGGAAATGCAGGCCAAGGACTGGGGTCCCTTCCCTCTGAGTTCCGAAAGTTTTGCCGCAACCTCGGCAATGGCATCATCCCAAGATACCTTCTTCCATTTCCCTTCCACTTTCTTCAACGGTGTTCTGACGCGTGTGGGCCCGTAGAGCAGTTGCAGACCCGACAGCCCCAGAATGCATAAGCCGCCGTCGTTTACCGGATGGCCTTTCATCCCTTCGATCTTGACGGCCCGCTCGTCAATCTTGCGGACCGTGATGCCACAACCACCGGGACAGAGGGTGCACGCGGCGTTCACATATGCCGCCTCGCCGTCGGGCGGCTCCGGTGTCCACGGCCAGTTCTGCGTCCATATCGCAAGGTCATCCGTAATCTTCCAGGGCAATGGTGTAAGGGCTGTGCCGGCTGCGCCTCCGATGACAAATGACAAGAAACTTCTTCTGTCTATTCTCATAGATTACCTCAAATGGTCAGTAGGGTCAGTAGCTTGTGGTTCGGGGTCAGAAGGTTGTTGTTTGTGGTCAGTGGGTCGTGATCAGTATTACCGACAAGTGACAACCGACAACCGACAACTGATCAACTGACAAATTATTTGTGGCAGACAAAGCATGCGCCTTTGCCGGTCTGAACACTTGTCTGTTTGACGTTGTTCTTCACATGACACTCGGCGCAGTCATCCATTTTCATCCGATCCCAGGTATGTTCTTTGAGACCGGATATGTTCTTTCCCCATATGTCTCGGCTGTAACCGGTTATCCAGTTCTCTTCATAAACCTTCAAACTGGTTGATTCGCCGATGGAGCCGTGGCAGGTGACACACTCCATCCCCCCTGTCTTGACATGGGCCACATGGGAAAAGAATACGCAGTCCGGCTGCTTTGAATAGACCAGCCACGGAACCTCTCTGTCGTTTGCCACATACTCGTTGACAAATTTCTCCTCGTCAGGACTCTCCCCCTGAACCTCCTCATGACAGTCAACACACTGGGCGAGTTTCGGAACACCTGAGTAGGTTCCGTCTTCCCTGAAGAAGTGACAGCTTTCACATCCTTCATCAACCTCCTCCATATGGAGGACGTGGTTGAAGTCTATCGGCTGCTTTTTCTCGCAGTACAGAAGTTCGGGAGAGATGATCCATCCCACAATCAGACTGGCCACAAAGCCGAGGATGAAGAACAGGAGGATGAATCCGCCCGCGCCATCGGCATCTGTGGAGACCTCTTTTTTCGCTAGCTCCTCTGTTGTGCTCATGAATACTCCATTAGCCTGTGTAATGGTGATCAGAATTGGGGCTGGCCCTTACGCTCGGTTCCCCTCTCCGCCAGTGCGGTAAGCGACAAAACGCGTATCAAACAGCCCTGATTCTGACGACCATAGATCATGGTTTCACTGAATTGTGAGGACCATTCAGCGAACAAGTTAATAATTATTTATTATTCCCCTCAAACAAGTGGTGTGTACATGCAGAAACAATTTTTGTCAAGAAAAAACATGATGGAATTAAGGGAAAGTGAATTGGAGGATGCAGGATGGATAAAAATGAATTTTCTGATTCGTGAAATGTGAAACGTGAAACGTGAAACGTGAAATGTGAAACGTGATTTGCGAAACGTGATTATTTTGCGCCTTTACGCCTTTGTGAGACTGAAAAGTTTTTGGCCGGTATCCATGTCATGGGTGGCTCACGTTTCACGCCTCACGTTTCACGCCTCACGTTTCACGCCTCACGTTTCACGCCTCACGCCTCACGTTTCACGCCTCACGCTTCACGTTTCACGCCTCACGTTTCACGC
>JAOZRQ010000873.1 GCA_029940115.1 Desulfobacterales bacterium | reverse complement strand
TCGGGGGATGAGTAACCTGGCAATGAATTGCCGGGCTATTCTCAGTTGTCCCTACGGGACAAGAATATCGGGGGATGAGTGACCCGGCAATGAATTGCCGGGCTATTCTCAGTTGTCCCTACGGGACAGGAATATCGGGGATGAGTGACCTCTGCCACGGATTGTCTCTTCTCCCTGACCCAGAAGCAGGGTTTTTTCGGGGTTCTCATGTCCGTCGCGATGAGCTCCTGGCCCACAATATGCTCCGCGAGCAACCCCTGATAGAAGGAGTGGAGGTTCCCCATTTTGAAAAAATATCCCTGCAATCCCGCGAAATAGTTGATCAGCCCGGTATCCAGAAACTGGAGCCGGGGGGATTTTCTCAAATCCGGTCTGACAGGCGGTTCGGTCGCGGTGGAGGGATGGAGGAGATAGATCAGCATGGCTCTTTCAAGGGTCTTCAGGGCCTGTCCCATCTCCCTGGCCCGGTAGTCGGAGTTGCCGAATCCGTGAAATTTTATCCGCCGGCCCGCTTCCAGGGGAGCCGATTCGATGGCATGTCGGATCACTTGGACCATTGAGGGATTGGACGCATACTTGCTCACATCGTCTGCGTAAGATGTCAGAAGTCCCTGATATATCGGCGTCAGTCCCGCAATCTCCTGTTTTTCGACGTACATCTTGATAATTTCCGGCATCCCTCCGAGAAGTGCGTACTTGTGAAAAAGTTTCAGGAGTTTCGGGAAGGCAAAGTCGGGCAGGGGAACCGTGTGATAATATTCCACGGCTTGGGCTTCCCCTGCCGCGCGAAGAAATTCCTCAAATGTCAGGGGATACATGAACAGATACCGGACCCTCCCCACCGGGAAGCCCGGATGATCGTTTCCGGTCATCACCTCAAACAGGGATCCCGCCGCGATGACGTGCAGATCCTTGGCCGATTCGTAGAAATAACGCAACTGGGCAACGGCTCGGGGGGAATTTTGGATTTCATCTATGAAAAGAAGAGTTTTCCCTTCCGAAAACGCCAGGTTTTTGGTAAGGTGGATGGCTTGTATCAGTTCGGCCGTGGGAAGGTTGTGATTGAAAATGTCTGAATCTTCCGGTTTTTCCATGTTGAGACAGATGGTTCGGTCAAACTCCTCTGAGAAAATTTCAACTGCTGTGGTCTTCCCCACCTGTCTCGCGCCTCGGAGGATCAGGGGTTTCCGGTCCTTCTGGGCCGCCCATTCGCGGAGTTCATGGATGATGTTTCTGAAGAACATGGTTTCTGGCTCCTGGTTTCTAAGCGTTGTAACAAAGTCAGACCAATTTTAAGCATAATCTGTAACAAAGTCAAACCAATAAGAATCAGAAATCAGGAATGTTCATTTGTGGGCAAGTTCAAGTTCAAGTTCAAGTTCAAGTATAAGTTCAAGTATAAGTTCACGTTCAAGTATAAGTTCACGTTCAAGTATAAGTTCAAGTATAAGTTCACGTTCAAGTATAAGTTCACGTTCACGTTCAAGGCCTCCCCTAAATCCGTTATAATCAGGATCTCAAGTTTCGCACCCCTGTGTGAGCCCATCTTCCAAGGGTTTCAGGAGATGGTCGACCTCGAAAACCCACTTTTTGGGCAATGTGAAATCAGGCACTTGCACCCCATCATGACCAAAGATTGAGTCAGACGGACCAAGAATTGACTTGACCATCTGTATTCACTCAAAAATTTGGGCATCCTTCATTTGCCGGTTTACACTTTCACTTAATAAAAATAAAATTCATTT
>JAOZRQ010000405.1 GCA_029940115.1 Desulfobacterales bacterium | reverse complement strand
ACGCACCGCCGAGAGGCGGAACTGCAAACTCCTCAACTTGAAAAAGTGTAAATCCATGAATGAAGGATGCCCTAAATTTCCTGTTTTGGAATCTGAACGGCAAGCCCTTGGAAGGTTCGGAGTGTTTTTTTTATCTGCTTGAAATTTCAGTGCCCGCGCTTGATGGCTACTCGTTCGGTGTGCTTATCATTTATTATGAGATAATGACGATCTATCCTGTAAACACCATAAACCTGGTTCACGACCAGAATGATGAGTCTGAGACAGAGGAGCAGTTTGTCAATGTGTTGGGGCACATTCTTTCTTCAGATGAAGTCAGAAAGGTGATTCAAAGGCTCTTATCTCAAATCAGCATTGAAAAGGCGATGCATACTGATGAATTTGGAGAATAAGTAAGTATTTTCGCACTCCAGATAATCTTTTTTTCTTAAAATCTTATAGAGAGGATATTTATGAAGATTCACGAATATCAGGCAAAAGAACTCTTCAAGAAATACAATGTCCCCATCCCAGATGGCGAGGTGGCGTTCACGGCTGACGAAGCGGTTGGCACTGCGGGAAAACTCGGAGACTTTCCGGTGGTTGTGAAGGCGCAGATCCACGCGGGAGGCCGAGGAAAAGGCGGGGGCGTCAAACTCGCAAAGTCGGCGGATGAAGTGAACAGCCTCGCGGGCGAGATCATCGGAATGAATCTGGTCACGCACCAGACCGGCACCGAGGGGAGGCGGGTCAAGAAGGTCCTGGTGGAGCAGGGGCTGAACATTGACAAGGAACTCTATTTCAGCATCATCCCGGATCGGGCAACCGCCAAGATCGTGCTCATGGCGAGCGAAGCTGGCGGAATGGACATCGAGGAGGTGGCAGAGAAAACCCCTGAGAAGATCATCAAGGTGTTCGTCAACCCGCTTCAGGGGATTCAGCCGTATCACCTTCGTGAAGTGGGATTCGGTCTGAATATCCCGCCCGCGGTGATGAAGCGGTTTCAGCCGATGGTCAGAAACCTTTACAAGCTGTTTGTGGACTACGACTGCTCGTTGCTGGAGATCAACCCCTTGGTGATCACAAAAAAGGAGACGGTCGTCGCGCTCGACGCGAAGGTCAATTTTGACGACAACGCGCTGTTCCGTCACAAGGATATCCTCGAATATCGGGACCTCGACGAAGAAGATCCTCTGGAGATCGAGGCGTCCAAGTATGACCTCAACTACATCAACTTAGATGGGAATGTGGGGAACATGGTCAACGGCGCGGGCTTGGCCATGGCGACCATGGACATCATCAAATTCGCGGGCGCAGAGCCGGCGAATTTTCTTGATGTGGGGGGCGGAGCGAGCGCGGAGATGGTCGAGAATGGTTTCAGGATCATTCTGAGCGACGAAAATGTCAAGGGGATTCTGATCAACATCTTTGGCGGGATTCTGCGCTGTGACGTGCTTGCAGAGGGCGTTGTGCAAGCAGCCAAGAAGGCGGAAATCAAGGTCCCGGTGGTGGTCCGCATGGAAGGGACCAACGTGGAGAAAGGGCGTCAGATTCTTGCCGAATCGGGACTGAACCTGACCACTGCGGTGGACTTGAAAGATGCCGCGCAGAAAGTGGCGGGGATTGTGAGGTGAGGAGTGATGCGTGAGGAGTGATGCGTGATGCGTGAGACATGAAGCGTGATGCGTGGGACGTGAGACGTGATGCGTGGGACGTGATGCGTGGGACGTGATGCGTGAGGAGTGATGCGTGAGACGTGATGCGTGATTGCTTTTCACTTGATGATAGGGAGAATAAAGACGTGAGCATATTTGTTGATAAAGAGACCAAAGTTTTGGTTCAGGGAATCACAGGAAAGGAAGGCCAGTTTCATGCCCGGCAGTGTGTCGCCTACGGCACGAAGGTGGTCGCGGGCGTCACCCCGGGCAAGGGGGGCCAGAAGATGGATGATGTCCCTGTGTTTAACAGTGTGAAGGCGGCGGCGAAAGAGACCGGTGCAAACTGTAGCCTGATATTCGTGCCTCCCCCCTTTGCATCGGATGCCATCATGGAGTCGGCTGATGCGGATGTTGAGCTGATCGTCGCCATCACCGAGGGGATCCCGGTGCTCGACATGATGCGGGTCAAGAACTATCTGGAGAATAAACCGTCACGCCTCCTCGGGCCGAATTGCCCCGGCATCATCACCCCGGGGGAATGCAAGGTGGGCATCATGCCGGGGCCGACCCATAAGCCGGGGGGACCCATCGGCGTGGTCTCCCGCTCCGGAACCCTGACATATGAGGTGGTGCATCAGCTGACCATGCAGGGGATCGGTCAGACCACCTGCATCGGGATCGGCGGGGACCCGGTCAACGGAACGAACTTCATTGACTGCCTCGACGCGTTCCAGAAGGACCCGGAGACCAAAGGCGTGGTCATGGTCGGGGAGATTGGCGGCACCGCAGAAGAGGAGGCCGCGGAATTCGTCAAGAACACCATGAACAAGCCGGTGGTCGGATTTGTCGCGGGATTGACCGCACCTCCGGGCCGACGCATGGGACATGCCGGCGCGATCATCAGCGGCAGCAGCGGCACGGCCCAAAGCAAGGTCGCCGCGATGAAGGCATGCGGGATGCATGTCTGCGAGGATCTCGGGACGCTTGGGGAGTTGTGTGCGAAGGTGTTTGCGTAGCTGTAAGCTCTAAATAACAAAGAAACCCGGTTTCTGACACAGTGTCGCGTCATGGAAACCTTCAGCCAATCCCCTGAAGGCTGAAACCGGGTTTCTTTAAGTCCTCCGATCCGCTGTCATATTTCTGACGCCTTTTGTGGTCTCCGTCAGAACTGGTTTGTGGTCTCCGTCAGAACTGGTCACATTCCTAGTTCTAACGGTTTTTGTGGTTGCATGTGGTCTCAGACAGTCACGATCCTGGAAGCCGGCTTGGGGACAGCCTGCCGCAACAATCCCCACAAACCGCGGATCACCATTCTCAGCCCGTGTCGGAAACCACAAAAACCGTTAGAACCAGTCACATTCATCTCTCGCAGGCAATATGACAGCGGATTTGAGGATTGAACGGATATCTTCTCCTACCCCTTGAATTTTTTCATCACCCTCTTGAATCCGGGCATCGCCTTTGTGATGGTCTCATCCGCCACGCAGAACGCGATCCGGAAATGCCCCGGGCCACCAAAGCCGCTCCCGGGAACGGTGAGAATCAGCTCCTCCTGAAGAGCCCTCACGAATGTCACATCATCCGGAACAGGGGATCGGGGAAACAGATAAAAGGCCCCAAGCGGCTTGACAAATTCATATCCGCATGCGGCAAGTCCCTCACATAGCAGACTCCGTTTTCTGTCATATTCGGCCACGTCCACGCTCATCCCTTGGAGACATGCCACCACCCGTTGCATCAGGGCTGGCGCGTTGACAAATCCGAGGATCCGGTTGGCCAAGGCCATTCCCCCCAACAACTCACTTTTGAAGGTCGCCGCGGGGTTCACCGCGGCAAACCCCATGCGCTCCCCGGGGATGGAGATGTCCTTGGAGTATGAGGTGGCGATGATGCTCTCCTTGTACGCGGTGAATATGCTCGGAACCACCGTCCCGTCATATACGATCTTCCGATACGGTTCGTCGGACAAGAGATAGACGGTCCGATTGAGTTCCCTGCTCTTTTTCTCCAACAGCTCCCCGACCTCTCTGAGACTCTCTTCCGAATAGACCTGACCGGTGGGGTTGTTCGGGGAGTTGATGAGCAGCGCCTTGGTCTTCTCTGTGATCGCGTCGGCAATGGCCTGAATGTTCAGGGTGAAATCCGGGTTTGTCTGCACGACCTTGAGGATTCCGCCGTGGTTGTCCGCATAAAAGCCGTATTCGACAAAATACGGTGCCGGAACAATCACCTCCTCTCCCGGATCCAGAAGGGTCTTCAGGATCATATTCAGCGCGCCGGCCGCGCCGCAGGTCATCAGCACCTCTTTCCCCGAAACCGTTGTATGCTGCTCCTCGGAAAGATATTCCGCCACTGATTGGCAGACTTGGGGATATCCGGTGTTCGGCATGTAGCTGTGGTCTCCCAATCCGCAGGAATCAACGGTCTCCCTGAGCACCTCGCTGAACTTCTCCGGAGGCGGCAGGTTCGGGTTTCCCAAGCTGAAGTCATACACATTCTCAGCCCCGTGTTCCGCCTTGAGCCGGGTTCCTTCTTCAAACATCTTCCGTATCCAAGAGGATTTGGATACGATGCCTTCAATTTTCTTTGCAATGGTCATAACGTCAGTCTCCGTGCCCGTGCCCATCATGCCCATGCCCGTTCCCCTGCCCGATGGCAGGGGAACGGGCAGGGCAAGGGCAAGGGATGTTTTCATTCCTAAGCCGCAGGTTCCACAGCCTTCACCTCCGGGATCTCCTTTTTCAGGATTTTTTCTATGCCATTTTTGAGGGTCATCTGGGACATGGGACATCCCGCGCAGGCCCCTTGAAGCCGCACCTTGACCACACCGTCTGCCACTTCCACCAGTTCCACATCACCCCCGTCTGCCTGTAGCGACGGTCTGATCTTGTCCAACACTTCCTGAACTTTCTCCTTCATAAGTTTCTCCTTTTTGTCTGTCCGGAGTGCCAAACTTGCAGTTTGGCGGAGGTTTCCGGGCATGCCAGACTGCAAGTGTGGCACTCCGGAGCGTTTAACCGTCCGAATTCCGATGCGTTCATCCGCGTTCTGCAGGGATCACAGCTGTCTGAAATCCTATGCAACCACAAAATCCGTTAGAATCAGTTACGTTTTACGTTCAGGTCACGAGACGCTTTCCATAGCTTTCGAGTGCATCCAGAACGGCCATGTGTTCAGCGGTGCTATCCGGATGGGCCCGCAGTTCATTGATCTTTGCCTGATATTCCTTGAAAGTGATTCCCGCGCCGCCATCTGGATGGGTGAGGCGGGTCATGCGATAGGCCTCCCACCGGGTATTCTCTTCCGAGGACAATGTCTCCGGATAATTTCTGGCCCGATATCGGAACAACAGCTCCGGGATTCGGGGATCCCGAAAGGAGAGTCTCAGCTTTCCCAATTTGTCCGCGGGTTGGGAGCGGATCAGTTTCATCTTCGCTTTGTCATCATCTTTGAAGAAGCCGCTGTACAGGCTATGATCCGGGTCTCTCTCTCCCTTCTCAAAATTGTTGCTTTTGAACACCTGCCATATCTTGGCATTCAGATCCTTGGCATGTTTTATGGATTCGCCGTGGGCTAGGCAGGTGGGGACATCAATCTCCACGAGTTCGGAATGTCCGAGTTTCAAGGTGTTGCAAGGGGCCACCACCGGACATTTGTTGAGATGGATGGTCTTCAGGGGGATCCGGGCAATCCCCTCGGGAAGTTTGTCCGCGGGGGTGAACACCCGCTCCCGTATATCTTCCACACTCAACGTCAGCAACGGGTTCGGGTCAACGCTCAGATCATAGACGATGATGCCGTTCTGGTTGGTCGGATGCGATGTCACCGGGGCGACCATGGCAATGCATCCCGATTCCGCAGGGTACATCCTCGACACATGCAACAGGGGGCTCTTTGAAAAGATGTTGATCTGCCGGGCCACCGAATGTTTGTTCCGGTTTTCATGCACATATTGGTATAATTTCGGCTGATGCGTCTTGATCCGCTTGGCCAGCTCGATGGTGGCATGGACATCTGAAAGGGCATCATGGGGATTGTGTGAGATCCCGTTTGCGGTAGCCAGATGCTCCAGTTTGAAGCTCGGTCTGCCATTGGGATGTGTGGGCCACTCAATGCCTTTGGGACGCAATGCCCGGGCCAGTCGGAGCATGTCTATGATATCCCACCGTGAATTTCCGTTCTTCCACTCCCTTTCATAAGGGTCAAAGAAATTTCGGTACAGGGTGTAGCGAGTGAATTCATCGTCAAATCGGATGCTGTTGTATCCGACACCACAGGTTCCGGCCCGGGAGAGTTCGTCATGGATGCGGCTGATGAATTCAGGTTCGGGAACCCCGTGTTCCAAGGCTTTCTGGGGCGTAATCCCTGTGACTAGGCACGCTTCGGGATCCGGCAGCATATCATGGGCCGGCTGGCAGTATATCACCAAGGGTTCTTCGATGACATTCAGGTCCTCATCCGTCCGGACACCCGCAAACTGCGCGGCGCGGTCACATGTCGGATCAATACCGAAGGTCTCGTAATCGTTCCAATAGAAAGTGTTGTCAGGTTGGCTCTCTTTCATTGATGTTACTCCAAATTGGTCAAGCTGTAAGCTCAAAGCTGTAAGCTGTAAGCTGTAAGCTCAAAGCTCAAAGCTGTAAGCTCAAAGCTGTAAGCTCAAAGCTGTAAGCTCAAAGCTGTAAGCTGTAAGCTGTAAGCTCAAAGCTGTAAGCTCAAAGCTGTAAGCTCAAAGCTG
>JAOZRQ010000404.1 GCA_029940115.1 Desulfobacterales bacterium | reverse complement strand
AGGAGAATATGACGGCGACCTTCGAGCCGCTGACAGGCCTCTCTTATGGCATGACATACACCGCCGAGCTCAACGGCGTCTCAGACCTCGCCGGAAACAGCATGTCGGAGCCATTCGTCTGGTCATTCACAACGGAATCGGATCCGGACACCAGACCGCCGTTTGTGATTTCCACCGTTCCAGAAGAGAACGAAGCCGGCATTCCTGTAAACACGGCCATCGCCGTCACCTTTTCCGAGTCTCTGAACGCCTCGTCCGTCACCGAAGACAGCTTTCTTATAGATGACGGAACAGACTATCTGTCCGGAACCGTGAGTGGCGAGGAGAGCAGTGTAACCTTTCTCCCTGATGCGGCTCTGGTCTATGACACGCGCTATTTCGTCAGGATCACCGCTGATGTGGCGGATCTGGCCGGTAATCCGATGGAGACGGATTATACTTGGTCATTCACCACCGAAATCGAACCGGACGGGGCACTGCCGGCGGTCCTCTCAGTCAGCCCGCCTGACTACGCGACCGATGTGCCCACAGATGCGATGATCGAAGTCACCTTTTCCGAGCCGCTGAACGCCTCAACCGTGACACCAGCCACCTTCCTCGTGAACGATGACACAGGGAATATCGTTGGGACCGTAATTTTCAGCAACCTTACGGCAACATTTCTCCCGGATGCGGAACTGACGCCCAGCACCACCCACACTGTCACGATCACGACGGATATCGAGGATGTTGCCGGAAATCATATGGCGGAGAATCATGTCTGGTCATTCACTACGGCAACGCCGGCCTTCAACAATCCGCCGGACACCCCTTATGCCATAGATCCGCCGGACATGGCGACATTTCCCTCAGACTCTGTCATGCTTGAGGCGAGTCGCTTCTCAGATCCCGAAGGGGAGAGTCACAAAGAGACGCACTGGATGGTGAGAAGGACCGACAGACTTTACAACTGTTCCGAGTGCGACCCCTCATTCGACTATGTGGCGACATCCGGGGATCTCACCACGCATACGGTTCAGGGCCTTTATCCGGGACTGGCATACGCATGGAAAGTCGGTTACAAAGACACGGGAAGCGGGACCATCTCATGGTCAGCCGAATATACCTTCAAGATAGGCGTCTCCGAGACCGACATGAATGTGAGAATCGAACCTGGAGTGGACGCGGCGGATTACCGGATGGTCTCATTCCCTCTCCGGCTGGATGCCCCTTATTGTACCGACGCGTTCGGCGACGAGATGGGCGGAAGTTACGACCCGTACCAATTCAAGATCGGCGGATACAATTCCCCAATCGGGGATTACGTCGAATGCGAAGAGGGGATGGCGGTGAGACCCGGGTCGGCTTACTGGTTCCTGGCCAAGGACGGCCTTGACGTCTCGGTCACCGGCATTCCGGTGAGCCTGTTCCATGACATTGACGTGAAACTGGCATACAACCCGCTGACCGGAAACGGATGGAACATGATCGGGCCTCCCAACCGCTCAGATTACCACTGGAATGATGTCGAGATCATCACATATGACACCGACGGCAACATCCTATACGGGCCGGTCCCGCTCTCCACGCTCCCCGATCCCAACCCCTACATCTCCAAGCGCCTGTGGCGATGGGAGAACGGCGTCTATGCCTCGGACACGGACCTGATGGAGCGATACAAGGGCTACTGGGTGAAGGCAAAAACGGAGAATGTCTTCCTCAGATTTCCCACAACCGTGCAGGCCAAACAAGGCCTGACCCCCGAAAATTGGTTGTCACGTTTCACGTTTCACGTTTCACGTTTCACGTCTCTCTCCTCCGCGTTTGCCGACGACGATGAGACCCCGCCGCCTCCTCCGGGAAATTTCACCATCCGCCTTGTGAACGAGGATGGCTCCTCACGGATAGAGGCGCGTACAGGGTGTTTCATTGACGCGATGATGGGGGATTGATGCCTGGAAGAACTTCGGGACATCAAACGATGTAGAACGATTTTTTAAATCGTTCTTCACTTCAACTGCTACAGGGATTGGCGATGAGAAAGGATTTGTCTCAACCTTTTTGACGCCCGGGAGAATTTGAGACGTCAAACAATGAGCGTTCTGGCCATCCGGGTCAGGTCATCCAAGCTTTGGCGGAGCTGATCCGCTAGCAGATACGATTGGTAGCGTCTCTCCTGCCGGTCATTCAGCAGGTTCTGATTTCGGCTCATCATCAGGATGAGAACACCGAGGATGATGACACCCGTGATAATGATCGAATAACTGATCAAAAGAATTTTTTGACGGACATTTTCGGACCCTCCCATGTAAATCAGTGAGCAGTGGTTAAAAGCAATCGTCGTCATCACCCAGACTCCCTGCCAGTTCTCAGGCGGCGACTTCATCAGGGCCTCGCACTTCTCCGTGTAAGCGGCCGCGGCCGGATCAGCCCCCCGGATGCTCGAAAAGATGTCCATGGCAGGACCGAACTGGCCATCGTAAAAGCGTTTCAGCCCCTTGTCGAATATGTCAAACAGATCGGCTCTGGCCCTGTACGCTTCCCAGAACATCGGCTCATAGACCGTGACCGGCTCCCGCCGGCCCATCACCGCGACCCGGGCGATCTCCCGCACGGCGAACGCGTCCCCCATCTGTTCCCAAGTGGATCGGGAGATCAGGGTGTAAATCCCGAACTGCTTGTTGGTCCCCTCGAGGCGGGCCGCCAAGTTGACCGCGTCACCGAGCATGGTGTAGTCGAATCGGGTGTGGGACCCCATGTTGCCGACTACCGCCTTGCCGGTGTTGATGCCGACGCGCATCCGCAGATCCGTTCCGATCTGCTTTCTGAAATCGGGCCGCATCTCCGCGAGCTTCGACTGGCAACGAAGCCCGGCCTGGACCACCCGGACCGCATGGTCCGAGACCTCTAGCGGCGCGTTCCAGAAGGCGATGATCGCGTCCCCCTCATACTTGTCCACCGTGCCCCCCTCCTCATGGATGATATCGGTCATCGCGGAGAGGTAGCGATTCAGCAGATGGATCAGTTCCTTGGGATCCAGCTTTTCGGAGATGGCGGTGAAGCCTTGCACATCGGAGAAGAAGATGGAGATCTCTCGCAGCTCCCCGCCGAGTTCCAGCCGCTCCGGGTTCCGGATCAGCTGGTCAATCACCACAGGGCTGAGATACTGCCGGAACGCGTTCTTGATGAACCGCTTTTGCCGGCCCTCAATAATATAGTTGACCATCAGGGCCAAGGCAACGGTCAAAAAGACCGCGACCTCCTGAACCACCAGCGGAAGCCAGAACCCCCTGATGTATGCCCCGAAGGAGACGAACACCGGCAGGGTGAGGAATACAACGCTCACCATCATGCTTTTTGCGGGGGTGCTGAAATATGAGACAAACGCGGAACATACCAGGGATCCGATGATTATCAATCCTGTGGCAAACCAAGGCGGGGCCTTTTGAATGAAATCCGCGGAGAGGTGATTGTCGAGCAGGGTCGCATGGATTTCGACCCCGGGATAGACCCCGCCCACCGGCGTGGGCCGAAGATCATACAGGCCCGGCGCGGAGAAACCGAAGAAGACATACTTCTCCTTGAAGGCATTCTCATCTTGGATCAGCGGCGGCTCGCCCATGCGGATGCGGATCTCCGATTGCAGCACCGCGGCCGCGCTGTATGCGCGATGGATTCCGGAGGGCCCCCGGTAGCGCAACACCGCATTCCCCTTCGGATCCAAGGGAATCCCCTTTTCGCCGAGGAACAGCCGGCCCGGGGCCAGCCGCAGCCCCGCATCCGGATGGGCCGCGATATACGCGCCGAGTCCCAGGGAGGGGAGCACCCTGTCGTCAAAGACTCCGAAGAGTCTCACCTGCCGATACACGCCGTCCGGGTCGGGATTGAGATGGACATTGCAGAGCACGGCCGCGCCGCTTGCCAGTTCCGGGATGATCAGGGTGCTGGCAAAATCCAATATCCCAGGTCTCAGCCGCTTCTCCATCACGTTCAGCATCTCCACCAAGGCGTTCGGGTCATATCCCACCCGCGTGAGAATGGCCACTGCCGCCTCATCGGCCTGACGTTCGGCCGCGCGGGAATAGCCGGTTCGGATCAGGGTCTGGGTGATATCCGAAATGCTCCCCTCAAAGGCTTCTGTCACTTGGCCCAGCTTTTCGCCGCCAAAGGTCTTGGCCCCTTGCAGGGCCAAGGTGGTCAGTGCCGAGGTGATCCGGGATTTCTTGATGGCCTGCAAACCGTGTCTGAGCTGGACATGGCCAATCTCATGCGCGAGGACCCCGGCCAAGGCGTCCTCACAGCAGCGGGTCATCCCCGGGTGAGAAATATCAGGCCCCCGGTGCGGACAAGGCGTTGATCACATCAAAATCTCCTTCTAATTGGGTTCTGGGCTCTAGGAAATGATCATTTTGACCTGTGTACAGGACAAAAAAATGATTTGAGGAAGGAAACCCGGCTTTTTCTTGCAGTTGGAGAGTCAACCCGTTTGGGAAAAAGCCGGGTTTCTCGCCCATTCCCGACTTTTTGTCTTGGAATCCTATTTTTTGAAGATTCATGACTTGACATCTCCCTATTGCTGGTTTATCATTAGACTATTAAAGGGAAAAGATGCTTGGTTTCGGGCACAGTGCCGCCTGATAAGTACTTGGCCATAAGTTCTCTTGCAACCCTTTTTTCTCCTTGCGCCTTTGTGTGGGAAATGAGATACTGGAAAACTTTTGGCTGGTGCTTATCGCCAAGTCCCTGAACGCGAAACCAAGTTACTTTCAAAGAGATGATTAGCCCACATTTTTCTGAAAGTCAACAAATAATAAAAGTAGCACGATTTTTCAAATCGTGCCTGGACGAATTGCAAATTCGCCCCACATCGGATCGGATGATTCTTCTTTCAACAAAAAGCAAAATCATTCCACTCGGACATCATTTATGAAATCATGCACTTCGTGGCCTCCGCGTTTTTCCAGCCGGCTGAGATGGCACAGAACCACAAAATCCGCTAGAACCAACGACGTTCATAAGGCGCGCATCAATGAAAATATCAATCACCATTCCGGTTCATAATGAAGAGGAAAATCTGGAATTATTGTATGACAATCTCATTGAAACGCTGGAACCGATGGCGCATGAATTCGAGATCATCCTGGTAAATGACGGATCAGACGATGATTCAGGGAAAATGCTCTCTTCTCTTGCGGAACGTGATCATCGTGTCAGGGCCATACATTTGCTCCGTAATTATGGTCAGACCTGCGCGATGATGGCCGGATTTGATCATGCGGCAGGCGATGTCATCATCGCAATGGACGGGGACAACCAGAATGATCCCTCGGACATCCCCCGTCTCTTGCAGAAGATGGATGAGGGATACGATGTCGTCAGCGGATGGCGAAAGAACAGGAAGGACACCAAGCTTTCAAGAATCATACCGTCCAAGATTGCCAACTGGCTGATTTCCAAAGTCGCCGGCGTCAGACTGCATGATTACGGCTGTTCTCTGAAGGCATACAAAAAGGAGGTGATAAAGGATGTCAGACTGTATGGTGAGATGCACCGGTTCATTCCTGTGTTCACCTCATGGCAGGGGGCAAAGGTGGGTGAGATAACCGTGAATCATCATCCACGCCGCTTGGGAACCTCACATTACGGGCTTTCAAGGGTGGGCAGGGTGATTCTGGATCTGGCACTCATCAGATTTTTGGACAAGCACTTGCAACGCCCGATTCATTTTTTTGGGGGATTCGGGTTGACAAACTTTCTTTTTGCGTTTATATTGTTTTCAGTGATGGTTTACTATAAATTCTGGGGGGGGAAGTCATTCACAGAAACACCGCTCCCGACGCTCACCGTGCTTTTTGCTCTGATGGGGGGCATGGCCGTTCTGATGGGAATGCTTGCAGAAATCATCATGCGGACCTATTATGAATCCCAACAGAAGAAACCTTATCGTATTCGTAAAATTGAGAATCCAGATGGAAAAAAGAGAGGAATAGAAGAACCTATCCGAAAAACAATTTGCCAGCAACAGATTTGAGCAATGGTGCCAATGTGTTGCAGGAAAAATGCGCTGTTTTTGAATCTGCCATTACTCAAGTTTCGCACCCAAATTTTCAAGTAAATACAGATGGTCAAGTCGATTTTTGGTCCGTCTGACTCAATTTTTGGTCATAATGGGGTGCAAGTGTCTGATTTCACATTGCCCAAAAAGTGAGTTTTCGAACTCGACCATCTCCTGAAACCCTTGGAAAATGGGCCCACATAGGGGTGCGAAACTTGAGTGCCATTATTTCAAGGTGTTAATGATTTTTCGGATAGATTCAAGCATCTGTTTGGACAACTGCCTTAATTTAACAAATGGGGTCGTGAAAGGCAAAAGGGGGCTTAAGGTGACCTATATTTCCGTG
>JAOZRQ010000403.1:3475-6386 GCA_029940115.1 Desulfobacterales bacterium | reverse complement strand
GTCCTGTCCGAGAAACCCGGCTTTTTCCCAAAAGGGCCGACTTCCCAACTGCAAAGAAAAGCCGGGTTTCTTTTTTGTCCTGTCCTGTCCGAGAAACCCGGCTTTTTCCCAAAAGGGCCGACTTCCCAACTGCAAAGAAAAGCCGGGTTTCTTTCCTCAGTCACAGATGCGACGTTTTAAATAGTTGTTGCCAAACTCGCTTCACAGGTGTAAAGAATGACAAAAACAGCTGGGTTGTGACCGCAGATCATGGAAGGAGAGTAAGGTAATCTTTAACAAAAAAAGGAGAAAAGTATGAAAAGATTTTTGATTCCCGTCATGTTCATTCTGTTGTTCATTTCAAGCCTGCCGGTGTATGCCCTGAAACTGAAAATTGACCCGGATCTGATTGATCCGGGTAAGGAGCCATACCAGTTTGATGTCGTGATAGAAGACGCTGTTGAGTATCTTGGCGCATTCCAATTCGATCTTTTTTATGACCTTACGGTTATCACCGTTAACGATGTTCAGTTCGGTTCTTTTTTGCCAGACTCGGGTTTTATGGAATTTGAAGACATTCAAAATGCCAAAGGAAAACTGAGTTACGCCGCTTACAACAGCAGCACAAGTGAAGGGCCAAGCGGGGAAGGCATTCTGGCAACGGTAACATACACGCCTTCCAATCCTGATGCGGTCTGTGAGGTAAAATTTGATGTCCACAGGACATGGATACTCGCCACAGGCAATAACGATCCATTGCAACGGGATTTGGAGCCCGGACATGTCGGACCCACATGCGATATCATCGTCACTCCGCCAACGAACGGAACCCTCACCCCATCTGGCGAAGGGGGGTTGGTGACTGTGAAAAAGGGGGAAAATCAGACATTTCTCATTGCGCCTGAAAATGACTGCCATGAAATATCAGATGTCGTCATAAATGATGAGTCAAAAGGAGCGTTGAGTGCTTACACCTTTGAGAATGTGACCTGTGACAGCGGAGAAACTCACTCAATAGCGGCTGTTTTTGCGAGTAAACAGTTCACCGTGACCCCCAGTGTATCCGGTGAGGGAGGCAGCATCTCACCTGACGGGCCGGTGGCCGTTGATTGCGGATCAGACGTGACCTTCACCATATCACCCGAAACCGACCAATGCTATCTCATAGCAGATGTTTTGACAGACACCGTCTCTGTCGGGGCTGCAAGTTCCCACACATTCGAGAATGTGACGACGGACCATTCGATAACAGCCCGTTTTGGGACGAACACTTGCACCATAACGCCCAGCGCAGACCCTGGCGGCACCATTTCACCTTCAGTTCCTGTGACATTGGACTGCGCCCCTCAGCAGTTCGACATCACACCCGATGACGGCTGGTCCATAGAAGATGTTGTCGTAAACGACGTTTCACAAGGTCCTGTGAGTTCTTATACATTTGACACTTGTGGGGCAGGCGGCCAGACGATCCATGCCAAATTCATACAGGACTACTTCACCATAAACGTCTGCCAGAATGACAACGGCAGGATCCACCTGGCCGTTCAGGGTCAGCCTTCCGGTGAGGTGAGAGTTCTCAGAGGATCGGAGCCGCTCTTTGAGATCGTCCCCGATGCATGCCATGAAATGTCAGATCTCCTGGTAGTTCCTGTTGTCATCGTGTGTTCTGAAATCTCAGAGGGTCAGTCGGTCATGCAGGATGTTGAACTGAATCCCAATGGCATAGGCTATTACAGATTTCCCCCTGTGGAGAGCGATTTTACGATAAAGCCGGTGTTTGCTGTCAAAAAACAGACCATAGGAGCCAGTGCAGGCGACGGGGGAAACATCTCGCCTTCCGGCTCTCTGGAAGTGGACTGCGGGTCAGATCAGACATTCACCATAACGCCCGGCGATTGTTATCAGATCGCAAATGTCACCGTTGATGGCAACACCATAGAATCCGTCATAAAAGAGGATTCAGGCACAGGTTCTTATGAATTTGTGAATGTGACAGGAAACCATGCGATTCGTGCCACTTTTGAAAAGATTCCCTATACGATCACAGCCACTGCCGGAAAAAATGGAATCATTGATCCGTCTGGTGAGGTGACTCTCCTGTGCGGAGAGGAACAGAAATTCACGATCACGCCGAATGAGGGATTCCCGGTGCAGGAGGTGATAATCAATGGAGGGGTGATCACATGTGGGGAAGTTGAGGCTTGTGAAGAGGTTGAGGGCAAAATTGAATACACGTTTAATGTAAGGGAGAACGGACACACGATTCACGCCAGATTTGAGGGGGACGACACCATAACCGCCCTTGTCGCAGGCCGTGAGGGGGAGATTGACCCGCCCGCCGGTGAGGTCCCCATGGCAGAGGGGGGAAATCAAACATTCACAATCACGCCGGGATCTCTCGCTCTGCTTTATGTTCTGGTTGATGGCGAATCCGTCGGCGCGGTGGCCGAATATACGTTTGAAATGGTGAGAGAGGGGCATACGATCATCGCCGTGTTTGAAGAAGTCACTGTCACTGCCAATGCAGAAGCAAACGGAGAGATCGAACCATCCGGCGAGGCAAAAGTGCCGTTCGGTCAGAATCAGACATTCACGATCACGCCTGATTCCTGTCATCAAATCGCAGATGTCAGGATAGGCGAGGGCGATTCGGCAGTATCAGTTATGGAAGCGGTCGAAATAGATGCTTCGTCGGGTGTGGGTACTTATAAATTCAAGGAGGTGACCGAACCTGATACCCTGTCAGTGACGTTTGAGCCTGTATCGCCTTATACCCTGACGGTCACCGCGGGGGATGGCGGCAGCATTTCGCCGTCCGGTTCTGTGAAAGCGGAATGCGAATCGGATCAATCTTTTACCATAACGCCCGACAATTGCCATCAAATCGCAGATGTCAGGATAGGCGAGGGCGATTCGGCAGTATCAGTTATGG
>JAOZRQ010000403.1:0-3375 GCA_029940115.1 Desulfobacterales bacterium | reverse complement strand
CATCAAATCGCAGATGTCAGGATAGGCGAGGGCGATTCGGCAGTATCAGTTATGGAAGCGGTCGAAATAGATGCTTCGTCGGGTGTGGGTACTTATAAATTCAAGGAGGTGACCGAACCTGATACCCTGTCAGTGACGTTTGAGCCTGTATCGCCTTATACCCTGACGGTCACCGCGGGGGATGGCGGCAGCATTTCGCCGTCCGGTTCTGTGAAAGCGGAATGCGACCCTTTCACCATAACGCCCGATCCATGCCATCAGATCGCAGACGTCAAGATCGGCGAAGGCGAGTCAGCCGCGTCAGTCATGGAAGATGTCGTCATAAACGAGTCCGGAATTGGCGATTATGAATTGAAGGATGTCACTCAGAGTGACAGCCTGTCGGTCACATTTGAACGCATCTCGGATATCAGCGATGTCAACGGTGACGGATCGGTTGATCTGCGGGATGCCATTTTGGCTCTGAAGATCCTTTCCGGTGTGAACAGCCTGAATCTTGAGGATGCCGATGCCAATGATGATGCGTTGATCGGGATTGAAGATGCTGTTTTCCTTCTCGGAGACGACACGGTCGGGACAGATGATCTGATGAACACCATTCTCATCATGGAATTGCTGACTGGCGGGAATGTCATCACCGAGGCGATCACCCTTTGTTCGGATGTGAACGGAGACGGCAGAATCGGAATGGAAGAGGTGCTCCATATTCTGCTGGATATCACAGATTCTAAGCTGTAAGCTCTAAGCTCCAAGCTGTGAGCTCTAAGCTGTGAGCTCTAAGCTGTAAGCTGCTCTAAGCTGTAAGCTGCTCTAAGCTCCAAGCTGTGAGCTCTATGCTTGGAGCTTACAGCTTTGTCCGTTGCCTTATATTTTTGTTTCGGGCTGTTTGGCTTATCCGGATGTGTCATGACCACAAGGCCGCTGTCTATTAGGGGATTGAGAACGCTTTTTCTGAACTTGGTGCGGTCCGAGCGATGAACAATTTCCAACAGTTTTGATATGGGAAGCGGGCTTTTGCAGATTTCCAGCACCCTGAGTTGTTCAGCACTGAGTGCCGACTTGGTGCCATTTGGTGCCGACTTGGCGCCATTTGGTGCCGACTTGGCGCCACTTGGTGCCGACTGGGTGCCACTTGCTGCCGACTTGGCGCCATTTGGTGCCGACTTGGTGCCACTTGGTGCCGACTGGGTGCCATTTGGTGCCGACTTGGCGCCATTTGGTGCCGACTTGGTGCCACTTGGTGCCGGCTTGGTGCCACTTGGTGCCGGCTTGGTGCCGCTTGTTGCCGACTGGGTGCCGGACGGAACTGAACCGTCTGTTTCTCGCTTCACAAACTGGACCTGAAACGCATGGCCCGCCTCTCGGAAAACAACGTCTGTCTCAGGGTATTCCGAAACGGCCTGTCTGATTTTCAGCATCCCGCTGCCCCACGCCTCAATCAATCCGAGATCCTTGAAAATCAGGGCAATCACCCGATTCCGTATGACCGACCTGCCCGTGCCGAGGTCCTCCGGTGAAAGCGTGTCCGGAAGAGGCCCCGGACTCGTGATCTCAAGCATGTCGTCATAGATGGCGATTTTGGTGTCGCTTCCCATCAGGGCGTAATCCCGATGGACAACCGCGTTGATCACCACCTCCCTGACCGCTTCCAGAGGATATTCCCACCGGTCTTCGCGATGGATCTCCCCGATCCGGGCACTCAGGGCGATATTTCTTTTGACAAAGGCCATGCAGGCTTCCGGCACCTTGTGAAGTGGAAGGTTGACGGTGGCCTGATCGATGAAGACATCCATTGTCACGCCTTTGAAACGGGCGCATTCGATCTTCGCAAAGGGGAACCGCCGGACACGATCCCCATCGTCAGACAGAAGTATCGCCCCATTGGAGGGATGGGTCTGTTCACGCTCCCTGATCAGCAAGCCCAGATTCCTCATATGGGTCTCTTCAAGGGGTTTGCCGGTTGCCTCCGCATACGCTGTCAAAAAGTTTTCCAAGTTGACATCCTGCCAATGCACATCGTAGGCAGGCACGGCGTCAAAGGAGACATTTCTGCGCTGTCTCTCAAGCGATTCCAGGATTTCTGGGGATGCCGGCCGGTTTGTGGAGCCGACACGAATGAAGGCCCCTTGGCGTCTGCCTTTTTTCCTGAGATGATAGGGTCTGTGCGATCCCGGGAAAACCTCCACGACCAGCAGGCTTTTCCCCTCAACGGACTGGATGGATATCTCCGGCAGGATGTTCGGCGCACATGTTGTGAAGATGTGGTCGGACACGCGCTCCTCCATAAGGAAAAGTTCGGCATCCGGAATGCCGACAATCTCTCTGGGATTGTCCCGCACACCAAAGACGATCTTTCCCCCTGCCCCGTTGGCAAAGGCGATTGCGGTTTTGGCAATCTGATTGCCTTTGGGAAAGGTCTCCTTGAATTCCAGTCGCCGTGATTCGGGCTTTTCCCAGAAGGGGGCCACAGGATTCTGAAAGATGTTCATGTTACCTCGCATCAGTTTGAAAAGTCGAGTTTGCAGTTGATGGTTGCCTGTTGCCAGTTGAAACTTTCAGATATAAGTAACCCGGCCATAAATTTTCAGGTGTCAATGGATTCCGGGGCGCTGCTGAGAAAAGTTCCTTTTCTCAGCACCGCCCGGAATGACAGGGTGGCGGGAAATCCTGGAAAACTTTTGGCCAATACTTACTGATCATCTGTCATCTGTTGACATATTTTATATCAGATTTTAAAAGAAACATGAAGAGGCAATTTGATGAAGCAGAATGTTTTTTGAAAGTTGTCCCCAAATTCGGCACCATCCATCCCTCGCCGTGCAAGCCTGTTCCTGGTTCTAACGGATTTTGTGGTCTGAGGCAGTCTTTTCAACGCGGAGGAGTCCGAATCTCCGCGAGCCTCCGCGTCCATCGCGTCCCTCCAGCCGGCCGGGAGACGCGGAGTCCGGACCTCTGCGAACTTCCGCGGTGTTCACAGCAATCACAAATACATCCAACCTAAATATCTGTCCTCCATAGGTGTAAACTTAAGGGCCAATGCCCATTTCCCGTGCCGTGTTCGTGGGACGTGTGACAGCGCTCGTTGCTGAAAGAGTGCGGACAACGGACAGGTTCACGGGCACGTTCACGGGCAGGAATCCTTAAGTTTACACTTATGATCTGTCCTCATGTCTTTTGTTCATTTTTGGCTGTGTACAGGAGAAAAATTCGGGAATGGGCAAGAAACCCGGCTTTTTTCCAAACGGGCCGATTCTCCAACTGCAAGAAAAAGCCGGGTTTCCTTCCTCAAATCATTTTTTTGTCCTGTACACAGCATTTTTGGGCATCTTTCATTTTGGCTGAAAGGTGGTTCACACTTTTCAGTTTGCAGTTCCG
>JAOZRQ010000872.1 GCA_029940115.1 Desulfobacterales bacterium | reverse complement strand
TCCGGCGGGTGGGTTCGGATTTGTCAATCCGAACCGAGCATTGTTTTTTTGGCCCCAAGCTTCCGCGGGATTGCCAAATCCGGCGGTGTTCGGATTTGTCAATCTGAACCGAGCGTCGGTTTTGTGGTCCAAATCCGGCGGGGTTCGGATCACTTTTCAAATCGGGTGAGTTGGAGGAGATGGCATGAAAGGCTATGTGCAGGTTTACACTGGCAACGGAAAGGGAAAGACCACCGCCGCCTTGGGCTTGGCCATAAGAGCCGCAGGGTCCGGGCTGAAAGTCTTCGTGGCCCAGTTCATCAAAAGCGGGGATTACAGTGAGATCAAATTTCTGAAGGAAAGGGTTTCCGACCGTATCACGGTGGAGCAGTTCGGATGCGGATGCTTTGTTGACAGAAAGCCTGTTGAATCGGATGTGGAAGCCGCTCGGAAGGGAATTGAGAAACTGAGGGACCTTCTATCTTCAGGATCGTATGATCTGCTGATACTTGATGAGGCGAATGTCGCCATAAAGTATGATCTCTTTTCAACACAGGACATCCTCGACATGATCACCTTAAAGCCGAAGAACATGGAACTTGTCATCACCGGCCGGGGTGCGCCCCCTGAAATCATCGAAAAAGCGGATCTGGTCACAGAAATGAGGGCGGTGAAGCATTACTATCAGAAAGGCGTACAGGCCAGGGAAGGCATTGAAATGTGATGGTTGATGGTTGGAACTGATGCTTCAACGCATCACTCAGCAGCTGGATTTTGGATAAAAGTACATGGCCATATATTTTCAGGTATTTGTCAAAGGGAAAGAAACTAAGTTTTTTGAAAAAAACTTAGTTTCTTTGGAGCCCAGAGTCCAGAACCGAGTCCAGAACCAATTTTACTCCAGAAAGTCTTTTATCCGCCTCTCCAGAAATCCTTGGGTCCGCTGACCCGTGATCGTCTCAACGACCCTGCCATCCTTGATGAAGAACATCATGGGAATGGCGTTGATTCCATATTTGGAGATGCCCTTGTTTCCCACCCAGTAGATCGGAAATCTGACCTTCAGCTTGTCCATGATCGGCTGCATGGCCTCGGGTCCGTTGTAATCCACACTGATGCCGACAATTTTGAGCCCCTTCTGGCCATATTTGTCATAGATGTCTATCAGCCCGGGCAACTCGGTGATGCAGGGAACACACCATGCAGCCATGATCACAATCAGCTGACTACCCTTCTCGCCATTCATAATCCTTTCGAGAGCGGCGGGTTCCACGGATTCAATCCTGTATCCGGCTTGGACTTGGGCGCAACCGATTGAGAACAAGGTCAAGGCAACAAGTGCCGTGAAAAATGTTTGCTTCAATGGCATGGTCTTCCTCCTTTCCAAAACAATGGATTCACGCTTTTCCATCAGGTATCTTTCATTTGTCAGTTTACGGCTGAGGACAAAAAGTTGTGGACGGGCGAGAAACCCGGCTTTTTCCCCAAATGGGCCGGCTCACCGACTGCAAGAAAAAGCCGGGTTTCTCCTCAATCACTTTTTTTGTCCTGTACACAAGTTGCCATCTCCTTGCCAAGAAGGTTTGGCATCCTCGCAATTTTATTCATTCCCCAACGGCTCATATGTCATAATTCATAATTTGCATGAGGAAATCAATGGGGTGAAAAGAGTATTTCAGGGGGGTAAAATCCTGAGTGTCAAAATAAGTACCCGGGCAAAAGTTTTCCGGGATTTTTTCTTGGGAAAACAGCTTTCACAAACCGCGGATGA
>JAOZRQ010000402.1 GCA_029940115.1 Desulfobacterales bacterium | reverse complement strand
GCGGAACCACAAACTTTTCGGCTTGAAAAATGTGAACCATAAATGAAGGATGCCCCTTTCTCCAACAACATTGCCCGGGGAATCCGCGGATGAACGCGGACGGCCTGTGTGCCGGGCCATCCGCGGTCTGTCCCTCCCGTTCCAGACCGGCCTTCAGGATCGTGAATCACACGGGATGGCCGAGCCTGATGCAGGCGATGGAGGCACAAAGATGGCCTCTTGGGATGACAAGGTCTCAACCATCGCCATCTTTGCACTCCTTTTGTCTGAGCCCTCACAGACAGGGAAACCGGGTTTGCACACTCAGGCCACCTCCGTTCCGGTCCAAATCAGATCCTTGTCCCGTTCCCGCTCAATCTCGTCAAACATCTCGCCCCATGTCGGATCATCCTTGAACATGCCCATCATATGCCATGGCATCTCCCTTGCTCCCTTGGTGGCCGTCTCCGGAATGATGGAGGGCAGATCCCACCAAGCCTGCTCAATCCGCTCAAAACAGGGTTTGAAGACCTCCTTCAGGGCGGCCTTGTGACGTTCGACACGTTCGCGACAATGGTCGGGATCAGGCGCGGGCCTCAGATTTTCCAGCCGGAAGCGCGCCGGTGGGTCGTCATCAGGGGGAAAATGGGGGATTTCGATGCTCAGGTCATGCATGATGTTCGCTATGAACAGCAGATCCGTCTCATCCCCGATTGCGTCCATCCGCTTCGCCAGACGGTTCATCACCTCCAGCAGACCCGCATCCCAGCCGGGTCTCAATTCCGACATGATGCTGTCGGCGTTCTCCTCAAAGTGTCGGAGGAGTGACACCGTCCGCTCCACGACATCTTCCAAGGTCATCCGCCCTGTCCCCTCGCCGCTCGCCCAAAAGCCTGTCATTTCCAAAAAGACGGGAAACGACTGACAACAGTCAACTGTCAACTGTCAACTCGGCGGATTGTCTATCCAATTCTCCATCTGACGGGTGAGCAGCAGATCGGCAAAATCCTGCTCATTCCGGGTGACGAGGACAAAATGGTTGCTCAGTGTCATGGCCGCGATCATCATGTCGGCATGACGTTTCTTCCGATGTCTCACCTTTTTTTGCAACCGTGAGAATTCCTCGGCTGCCTCCTCATCAAAGGGAATGACTCTGAACTGACTCAGCAAATCGTGAGTCTCAAGCAGTTTCCTGTGGGGAAAGATTGCCTGTTCGGGTTTTGCCTTGGGAACCGAGTCAACCCGTCTCAGTCTCCCCCGCCACGACTCGGCCACCACCACGGACGGCAGGAAGATTTTGTCCCAGGAGACCCGGTCAATGTGCTGTCTGAGAAGCGCATGTTCCCCTCGGAAGTGGCTGAGAATGTTGGTGTCCCAGAAGTATCCTTTTACATTTTTCATGCGGCTCATCCCTCCGTCCAGATCAGATCCTTGTCCCGTTCCCGTTCGATCTCCTCAAAAAACTCATCCCAGCTCGGATCATCCCTCAGCCTTCTGATCAGTTCCCAGTCCGGTTCTTTCGGGCCTTTGGAAGCTGTCTCCGGAATGACGGAGGGCTTGTCCCACCAAGCCTGTTCAATCCGCTCAAAACAAGGCATGAACGCCTCCCTCAGCGCGGCCTTGTGACGTCCGACATCTTTGTGATGATCGTCGCCCCCGAACCTCAGATCCTCGGGCCGGAAATGCTCCGGCGGCTCATCGTCGGGGGGGAACAGGGGGATCTCGATGGTCAGGTCATGCATGATGTTCGCCATGGTCAGCAGGTCGGTCACATTTCTGACCGCATCCATCCTCACGGCCAGACGGTCCATCACCTCCAGCAGACCCGAGGCCCGCCCGGGCTTCACCTCCGACACGATCCGGTCGGCGTTCTCCTCAAAGTGCCGGAAGAGTGACACCGTCCGCCCCACGACGTCTTCCAATGTCATCCCCCCCGTTCCGTCGTCGTCGCATGTCTGGTGGGAACGCACGGTGACCCGGTCCCCCTCCCGCCGGACCATGAGCGAGACGTCCCCGCCCTTGTCGAGAAGGTCGGCGATGAGGCTCGGGTGGGCTTGGATGTCTGAAAATGAGAATTCCTGCATCTCTCCTTGTTCCATTGGTGTCTCCTTTGTTTGTGGGCCAAGTAAAGGATTCGGTTTGGCAAGGATTGCCAGTTCCCGGTTGAAGCGCAAGCCTGATATGCCACGGTTAAGCCGCACGAGGCTGTATTTCCCTTTCAAGCCGTTCTCGCAGTCTGTCTTCGGCGACAGCCAAGTCGTAATGCCCCTGCAAACCGATCCAAAAATGGGGGGACATTCCGAAATATTTTCCAAAACGCAAGGCGGTCTCTGCCGTGACAGGCTTTTTGCCCCTGACAATTTCGTGAATGTATATCTCCGAGATGCTTGTCGCCACTGCCAACTGACATTCACTGATCCCCATCGGCTTCAAAAATTCTTCTGACAGCGTTTCCCCGGGTGAACGGGCGGGATTTTTTTTTCAGTCATGAAAGGTACCTCCGGTTTTTCTCAATGTAAATATTCGGCAAACCCCGTGCTCGCTCCCGCCGGATTGCCAAATCCGGCGGGATGGCGGCTCGGAGTCGTCGATGCTCGGCAAATCCGCAAGTCTTGTTGCCGAATCTATCATCCACAATTTTCCCAAAGCCTTTCGCTGGATGGTCTGAGGCAGTTTTTTTGAGAAATGGCGGCTGAACACCTTCTCTGTCTCTTTGTCTTTGAATGACTTTATCATTACTTTGAGCCGCTTGTTTTAATGTTATGAATATTCATGCAACCTCTCCCGCCTTGGCTGACACAACGGTTTCGATCTCGGACAACTCATTTCTCATCCGCTGTTCAGCATGCCACAAATCATGTTCCTGTTGCATACGCAACCAAAGACCCGGCCCGTTGCCTGCAAATTTGCCGATCCGGAGTGCCATCCCTGTTGTGATCGGATGGGTGCAGGCCAACACACCATGCAATTGCCGCTTGGAAACGCCGAGGCATTTCGCGGCTGCGCCTGCTGACAATGCGAGGGACGGCAGCACATCCTCACGCAGAATTTCGCCGGGATGCGTGGGCGGACGCCTTGAAGACCGCCTGACAAAATACTCTTCCATGATTCCACCTCAGTGATATTGCTCAAAATCCACCCGTGACGCCTCACCATTTTCCCACTCAAACGTGATGCGCCATGGGCCATTGACGTAAATGCTGTAGCGTTTGGGGACTCCCTGAAGACCGTGAAAATCGAATCCCGGAATGCTGAGTTCTGTCAGCGACTCTGCCTGATCCAGAGCGTCCAGACATCGTAAGCACCGCGCTTGCCTTGTTTTTGAATGTGCATTGGGATGGGAAACCCCAAAAAGTCCCCCACCCCACATCCACAAACAAAACCAAATCACGCCGCCAGATCTTTGTTGTAACAGATCCGGCAACAGCTCAAGCACCGGTTCGCCTCGGTGAGGGCCTCCTCTTCGGTGAGGACCTGATCCACCTCGATGAAGGACTTGATCCGCTCCGCCACAGAGAGTTCCGTCATTTCGGATCTCGGGGTTCTCACGATGCCGTCCACCGATTCGAACAGGGATTCCTTGATGTGCTTCTTCCTCAGCGATTGGGGGCTGGTATTCACCTCCTCGCCGGCAAGATACTGATGAATCGACCGGGCCGCCCGTCTGCCGCCGCCAATCGCCTCCACCACAAGGGAGGGCCCGGTGGCCGAGTCCCCGCCGGTGAAGATGTACGGGATGCTCGACTGAAGCGTCTCAGGATCATTGTCAATGGTCTTCCACCGGGTGATCTCCAGCTTTTCAAGGCGCTTTGAACCTTCCATGAAGAAGACATCGGGGCGCTGGCCGATCGCGGTGATCACCATGTCGGCCTCAATGAGGGTCTCAGACCCTTCAATCGGCACAGGCCGGCGTCTTCCGCTGGCGTCCGGTTCGCCCAGCTCCATTTGGAGGTATTCCAGATGGGTGGCGTTGCCGTCCTCGTCTCCCACGACCTGGGTTGGCGCGGCCAAGAACTGGAACTTGATCCCCTCATGCTCGGCCGCTTCGATCTCCACCTCATTGGCCGGCATCTCCGCACGGGTCCGGCGATACACGATCCAGACCTCCTCCGCGCCAGAACGGATCAGGTTCCGGACGCAGTCAATCGCGGAGTTCCCGCCGCCGATCACCACCGCTTTTTTGCCGATGGGCAACTTCTCACCGCCTGCCAGCCTAGAGAGGAAGTCAATGCCGTTGTAGCATCCCTTCATGTTCTCCCCTTCCACGCCGAGCTGGTAGTCCATCCAGGCGCCGATGCCCATGAAGACCGCATCATATCCTTCAAACGCGAGGCTCCCCATATGGAAGTCCTCGCCGAACCTCGCATTGCATCGGGCCTCGATTCCCAAGTCGAGAATCCCCTGGATTTCCCAGTCGAGCGTCTTCTTGGGAAGCCGGTATTCGGGGATCCCGTATCGGATCATCCCGCCGAGGTGCGGCATCGCCTCGAAGATGGTCACGCCGTGTCCGAGCCGGCGCAGGAAGTACGCACAGCTCAGGCCGGCCGGGCCCCCGCCGATCACGGCCACCCGTTTGTCGGTATCTGGCGCGCACGGGATCGGGAGACGTTTTCCCGAATTCATCTCAAAGTCCGCGACAAAGCGCTTCAGTTGGTTGATGGAGACCGCCTCGTCCTCGATGCCCCGCCGGCAGTAATCCTCACACGGATGCGGGCAGACTCTCCCGCAGGCGAGGAGCAGGGGATTCCGCTCCCGGATGGTGTTCACCGCGGCCTCATAATCGCCGGCTTGGATCTCGGCGATGTATTTCGGGATGTCAATCTCCGCGGGACAGGTCTGCCGGCATGGCGCGAGCGCGTCATCCGCCTCGTTGAAATGGAGTAGCCGTTCGGACATGGTCCGGACCGTCAGGATGTTCTTGGGACAGGCCCGCTCACATGCGCCACAACCCACGCATTTCATCTCATCCACCACCGGATACCCCTCGGGTCCCATATGAATCGCGTCGAATGTGCAGGATTTGACACAGTCACCAAATCCAAGACACCCGATGTGGCAGTCCCGCTTTCCGCCGTAAAATGCGGCCAGGGCTTGGCAGGAGTTGATCCCCGCGTACTCATATTTGTCCGCGGCCCTGTGCCCGCCTTTGCATTCATTGTAGGATGTCACAGGCTCCGCGGTGCCAGGATCGAGTCCCATGACTGCCGCGACATTTGTCGCTGATTCAGCACCGGCCACGATGCAGACGCTCGGCGCGGCTCGCCCTTCCACCACGGCGACCGCGGCAGCCGAACATCCGGTATAGCCGCATCCCCCGCAGTTCGCGCCGGCCATGAAGTTCTCCACTTCTGCGATACGGGGGTCCTCATACACATAAAAGATCTTTGATGCCACGCTCAGTACCGAGCCACATGCGGCCCCGATACCGAGCATGAAAAGCAATGCTTCTATCACGATACGCTCCTTTCCATTAGGGTTGATTCCATAAGTGTAAACTTAAACTTAATCTTGCTCTTAATCTTAACTCGTCAGTCATAAGTTCTCGTAACATGCTGAAATCATTGACAGCCGAAAGGCAGACACAAAATCTCAAGTGTCAGCAATTTCAGACACTTGCGGGAATGTCTTTCAGGATTTCCAGAGAACTTATGACTCACGAGATCTTAACCGAGCAAAATTAAGAGCAAGAGTCCTAAATTTACACTTATGGGGGTTGACTCATTCAGGAGACGGGAAAATCCCCTGCCCTCTGCCCGATGTCAGGCAGGGGAAAGGCAGGGAACAGGGACATGGGAAAGCTGTTCACTTACCCTTCATCAGGCTGTCGGTTTACACTTTCCTGCCCAACAGAACAGAGCAGAGCAGATCAATGTAAAAGTGTAAACGGCTTTCTGTAAGGATGCCAAAATCCCGCTCCCCTGATTTTATTATCTTTGAAACTGCTGATAGCACAATTTTTCTGCTGTGTCAATAAAGACTTGACATGGCAGTCTTTTTTGTGGCGGCGGAACCATGAAAGGTCTTTTTCCGCTTTCGGCAGAATGCTTATTTTCCATCTCATGTCAGATCTGTGAAAACCTCCTCCGGTGATTTTCCCCCGCATATTCCGGCGTCGTGATCTTCAAAGGACTGAATCAGAGCCTTCAGGGCTGCCTTGTCCCTCAACAAAAAGATTGTCCATGGTCGATTTTCCGAACCCTTTATTGTCAGGATTTCGTAATTTCGATTTTGGACAAACATTATGTTGAGATCTCTACAACCGGACAGATTCTCGGCGTTTTTCAGGGCGTTCAGCCTCATCTCCAGCATTTATGACTTTGTCTCGAACATCCTCGGGCAACCATTCCCATATCGTGTCACTCAAGTTTCGCACCCAAATTTTTGAGTGAATACAGATGGTCAAGTCAGTTTC
>JAOZRQ010000401.1 GCA_029940115.1 Desulfobacterales bacterium | reverse complement strand
ACTCAAAAATTTGGGTGCGAAACTTGAGTTATGAATATGAATGAAAAATTGGCATAACCCAATGCTCAACCGGACAGCAGGGGATTCCACTTCGTTCCAGCCCCTGTTGCCCCGGTTAGCTCCTCGTTATAGTGCGACACGAAGTCGCATTGTTTAGTGTATTCAGTATGTTACTGGAATACCTAGTATGTTCCTGCCAGTTCCTATGCGGGCGCGGGTGTGCCTGCCACGCGCTGTGTGGTCGGTGCGAAGCCCCGCAGACAACGTACCGAACCGGGTTTGAACGGCGACGGGAGAACCCCTCGGAGAATCCTCCTCCGTCAAGGGCCAAGGGCCGGAACGGGTGACATGGGTGTCTGCATAGCCGTCTGTTCACGTTTAAGGGGGTTCAACCGAGCGGCTGACAATAATTTTCCATCAGCTCATCTCTGGAAATGATCACGGACACGTCATCCATATGATTGCGAATATTCTCCACGCCCCCCTCCTGCCGGTCCACCAAGATCACCGCCTTGGCCACCTCCAGGCCTTCAGATCGGGCCCGTTCAATGGCGCGGATGGTGGAACCGCCGGTGGTCGCGACATCATCAATGATGGCCACTCGCTCCCCGCGGGTCACATCTCCCTCAACCCATCGGACAATCCCATGATCCTTTTGGGTCTTTCGGATGGAGAATGCCTTTATGGGCTGGCCCTTCAGTTCAGAGGCAAAGGCCGTGGCAATGGCAATCGGATCGGCCCCGAACGTCAGCCCGCCCACGGCGGTGACATTGGCATCCTTGATGGCGTCAAACACCAAGTGTCCTGCCAAGAACATCCCCCGGGGACTTAGAGTGGTCGGCTTGCAGTTGACATAAAACCGGCTCATCCTGCCGGAAACCAGTTTGAAGATCGGTTCGTTGCTCTGTTTGAACGATTTCTGACATAAGATGTGGATAAGTTCCTGTTTCATAATGGTTGATGCTTGATGGTTGAAATTTTTCTGCCATGCCGGATCCGGCAATCCCGTCATGGCTCTTTCCAGATTGCCAAATCCACGTAGCTCCTGCCGATCGAGATGGCTACCCGATTCAGGTGTCAAACATTGAACATCAAATTTCCTATTGATTTTAAAATGATAATCAGGTAAAAAAAAGCCTCCGTCAAACGGAAGAAGCCATTCTCCGGGATTCAACAGAGGCTTTGAGCAGGGAAAACCGGGGACGGCACTCCCTGAACTCAGGGTATGCATATCAGCAAAATTCGGGCAGGTCAACCCAAAATTAGGCGGGAGCGCGGACGCGATTGCAGTTTTCTGACAACACCTTTATCATTCGGGCATTTCATGTTCACAAGCGCTATGGATCCAAAAGCGCGCTGGTTGACATCAGCTTTGATGTGTGCGAGAATGAGTTTCTCTTTCTCACGGGACCCAGTGGCGCGGGAAAGACCACGCTGCTGAAGATGCTCTACTTGGGGGAGCCGGTTTCAGAAGGCCAGATTGTGGTTGACGGGGTGAACCTGTCGCGGATCTCCCGCAGGCGGGTCCCCTTTTTGAGGCGGAAATTCGGCATCATCTTTCAGGATTACAAACTGATCCCCACAAAAAATGTGTTCGAAAACATCGCGCTGGTGGTGGAAGCGGTCGGGACAAAGAGACGGCTGGTCCGGAAAAAGGTGAACAGTCTGCTCAGAACCGTCGGGATCGAAGGGAAGGCCAAGGCATTTCCCCCGAGCCTCTCCGGAGGGGAACAGCAACGGGTGGCGGTGGCACGGGCCGTTGCCGGCAATCCCGGAATCATACTCGCGGATGAACCGACCGGCAGTCTCGACACCGAATCTGCCGGAATCATCTTTAATCTGCTGAAAAGCTTTCACGCCCGAGGTGCCACAGTGATCATCGCCACCCACGACATCGAGCTGATCCGCAAGACAGGAGGACGGGTGATCGTTCTTGAACAGGGCCGCGTACAGGCCGCCACAACGATTCCCAAGTTGACCTAATGCTGCATATCTTCAAAAGGGCTGCGCGGGATATCCGGACCAACAGCTTTCTGAACACCGTTGCGGTCATCACCATTGCCCTGTCTGTATTGCTCATCAGCGCGTTCGCGCTTTTCTTCATCAACGCGGACGCGCTCATGACCTTCTGGACAGAGGGCATACGGATCATGGCTTACGTCGGGCCGGATGTTCCGGAAAAAGAAACGCAACAAGTCAGAGAGAATATCCGAAGAATGGCGGGGGTCCAAGAGGTCCGTTTCATCCCCAAGGAGGAGGCACTGGAGCAGTTCAAAGCCCAGATGAAAGCCCAATCCTCCCTAGTGGGCAATCTCAAGGAGAACCCCCTGCCGGACGCCTTTGAAATCCGCGTCGCGGAAGTTTCCCGAACTTGGGAAAATTTTGAAAGACTCGCAGAGGAGATCGCCACGTTCCCTTCGGTGGAGGAGGTGGAATATGGCCAGAAGTGGCTGGGCCGGTTCATTCACATCTTCAACTTGGTCCGATTGACCGGTTACGCGATGGGATGCCTCTTTTTCATGGCGACTGTCTTTTTTGTCGCGAACACGATCCGCCTGGTCCTCTATTCAAGACAGGAGGAGGTGGAAATCATGCGTCTGGTCGGGGCTTCCGAGAGCTTCATCAAAGATCCGTTCTACATTCAGAGTCTCATACAGGGCGCGCTGGGTGGGATCATCGGGCTCGGGGCATTGTATGTGATGTTCAATTTCGTGGCCGGAAACTGGAAATTGGAAATCGGAGACTGGAGACTCGGGATTCCGGCTGTTGATTTTCCGGTCCCTGGCTTCCATCTCCGCTTTCTGCCCCCTGACCTCTCCATCGGCATCCTGTTGGGGAGCATGTTGGTGGGATGGATGGGATGTTATGTCTCGCTCAAACAGTTTCTTAGGCTGTAAGCGGCGAGGGGCGATAGGCGAGGAATAACACCACAGCCGCTGGCCGCAACTTAAATGAGGGATGAAATATGGTGCAGACGTCAGGTTTTTTCAGGAAAATCGATGTGGTGCTTCTGATCACAGCCGCTGGCCGCAACTTATAATGAGGGATGAAATATGGTGCAGACGTCAGGTTTTTTCAGGAAAATCGGTGTGGTGCTTCTGATTTTGCTTTGGGCTCCTTGGGGAATTCCTGGTGCCGAATCGGGCAAGAAGATTGAGACGCTCAAGAAGAAGGTCAAGGATATAAATCGTAAGATCAAGAAAGGCAAGGCAGACATAAAGACCTTTGCCCGGAAGGAGAACGAGATCATAAACAGCCTGAACCAGGCGGATCGCTCCCTCAGCAGGGCAAGGAGACAGGTTGCCGCGTCCCGCGCTGATTTGGCCATGCTTGAAAAAAAGATCAGGCAAATCCGGGCCGAATCAGAATCTCTGACGAGACAGATCGGGAGCACCGAAGATTATGCGTCTGGCCGCATGGTCGCGCTTTACAAACTGGGCCGACTCGGAAAGATGAACGTGCTGGCATCTGCAGATTCAGTCACCGATTTTTTCCAGAGAAAGATCGCCTTGGAGCGAATCCTCGCATACGATCAGACCGTCTTGGAAGACCTCTCGGGGAACAAAGCCACGCTTCAGAAACTCCTCGCGGACCTGAACGCCCGGAAAAAAAAGAGGCTCTCCCTTGAGGCCACCTACAAAGCCCAGATTAAGGAGATGGCCGACAAGAGGGCGAAACGGTCAGAGCTTCTTACGCATATTCGGGGAAAGAAATCCCTGACATTGGCTTCCATCAAATCCCTGAAGCAGTCCGAGAAGAATCTGGATCAAAAGATAAAAAAACTGATGCAGCAGGCGCGGCAACGATCTGAAAAATCCAAAAAAATGTCATCAGGAAAATTTTCTTCTTTTAAAGGCTTGCTTAAATTGCCTGTAAAGGGTAAGATAACTGGTTTTTTCGGCTCGTACAAAAATACCGAATTTGATGTGATGAACTTCCGCAGCGGCATTGACATCAAGGCCAAACGCGGGGAGCCGATCCATGCGGTGTGTGCAGGCAGGGTCCTTTACGCCAGTTGGTTCAAAGGTTATGGCAACATGCTCATCATTGATCACGGCAACCATTACTGTACCCTTTACGCACATACGGATAAGATCTTCAAGAAAAGTGGCGATGCCGTGGAAGCGGGTGAGGTGATCGGGACTGTCGGAGACACCGGATCCATGAAAGGCTCCCAGTTGCATTTTCAGGTACGCCATCACGGGGAATCGGTTGATCCTGTGAAATGGCTCAAGAAAGGTTGATCCGGCTTGCCCCTTGTTGCCCCTGCCCTTGCCCGACACGGACAGGCAGGGAAATTACCAGTTAGGATCATGGATTAAACAACTTTCCCATCATGAACCGCAGATGAACGCGGATGAACGCAGACAGCCCGTGTGTTGAGCAGAGCGCATGCTCATCCGCGTCCATCCGCGGTTTGTGAAAGTTGTTTGATTCTCATTCCTTAAGGGCGATCAAGCAACTATTTTCAGATCGGATTGTTCCCGGTTCAGTTCAAGGGATTTTTTCTGATTATAATCAGGATTTTTTTTGCTGATTATAACACCTTTTGGAAACCCGTGAACTTGAACTTGAACGTACCGTGAACGTGAACATTCACGAGCACGGGCATGTTCACGGGCACGGACACATTCCAAATCAATTTTTTATCAAGGAAGAGTGACTGAACAACTTCCCCTGCCCTTGCCCGGTGTCGGGCAGAGGGGCAGGGAATTTCAGTCACAGTTACTAAGGAGCAAGAAATGAGGCAATGGAAGAAGGAACACCTGAAGCTCTGGCTGGCCGCGGTAATCGCCATTTCATTCTGCATCATGGGAACAGGCTTTTACCGGGAACTTTCAGCCGATGATGAAACATACAAGGGCCTTAAGATATTCTCTGATGTGATCGAACTGGTGGAGAAGAATTATGTGGATCCGGTTGACACAAAGGAACTCATTGAGAAGGCGATTCAGGGGATGGTTGGCAGCCTGGACCCGCATTCCCAGTTGCTTCCGCCGGAAGCCCTTGAGGAGATGCAGATTGATGTGAGGGGGGAATTCGGCGGGATCGGGATCGTCATCACCATGCAGAAGGGCCTGCTGACGGTGATCGCGCCCATCGAAGGGACACCTGCACACAAAGCCGGCGTCAAAGCCGGGGATATCATCATCAAGGTGGATGGGGAATCCACCAAGGAGATGATGCTCTGGGAAGCCGTGAAAAAAATGAGAGGCCCCAAGGGGGAGAAGGTGGTGATCACCATTGTGCGAAAAGGGGACCTGAAACCGATAGACTTTGCGCTGGTTCGGGATATCATCCCGATTGAGAGCGTGAAGCATCTTGGGTTGAAACCGGGCTACGGATATGTCCGGATCACCAATTTTCAGGAGAACACCACGGATGATCTCAAAACCGCGTTGAGAAGCCTCGAATCCGGCGGTCCCCTGAAAGGGCTTGTGCTTGATCTGCGGGACAATCCCGGCGGCCTGCTGAACCAAGCCATCCAAGTGTCAGATGTTTTTCTTGAGGAAGGCGACATTGTCTCCATCAAGGGCCGGCTCAAGAGACACACAAAGGCGTTCAGAGCGAAACGAAACAGAAAAAAGCATGATTACCCGATGGTCATCCTGATCAACGGTGGCAGTGCCAGCGCGTCAGAGATCGTTGCCGGCGCGTTGCAGGACCACAAGCGGGCGATCATCCTCGGCACCACCTCCTTTGGCAAGGGGTCGGTTCAGACGGTGGAGACCCTGCGAGAGGGCTATGGTCTCAAATTCACCATCGCCAGATATTACACCCCCAACGGTCGCTCCATCCAAGCCCAAGGGATCAAACCGGATGTGGAAGTGAAACAGCGGTTCCTTGATGAAGAAGAGGAAGAAGAGGAAGAGGGCTTGCTGAAGGAAAAGGATCTGAAAAATCATCTTGAGGCATATCCCTTTGCAGATGAAGAGGATGAAGAGCGTGAAGAGGAGAGAGAGAAGAAAAGAAAGTCAAGACAGCGCAGGACCGAATCAAGATATGGCCCTATTCAGCTTGAAGGACTTCAGGCGGATTATCAGGTGATGCGTTCACTTGAGATTCTGGTAAGTTATGATATTTTCAGCAAGATTGGGGAGTGATGCGTGATGCGTGGGACGTGAGACGTGATGCGTGAGACGTGATGCGTGATGCGTGAGACCTTCATGCCGGGCATAAGACGGGAATCGGCATTGCCTTGTGCATGGGTGACCGTCATAAGTGTAAACTTTAAGGATTCCCAAACCTCTTGCTCTTGCTCTTTCTTGCTCCTGATCTAGGGCGTCTAAATCGGTCAATTTTGTCTGGCCAGCTTTTGGCCCACCCCTGTCCGCCCCAAATCCTGTCAGGACAAGTGTTTGGGGACGGCATGGCCGGGTCCGAAAGTCGGGCAA
>JAOZRQ010000871.1 GCA_029940115.1 Desulfobacterales bacterium | reverse complement strand
CGTGAGGCGTGAGGCGTGAGGCGTGAGGCGTGAGGCGTGAGGCGTGAGGCGTGAGACGTGATGCGTGAGGCGTGAGGCGTGAGGCGTGAGGCGTGAGGTTTGCCGCTCACCGCTTGCCCATCGCCCATCGCCCCTTGCCGCTCGCCGCTCGTCCCTTGCCGCTCGCCGTTCGTCCCTTGCCGCTCGCCGCTCGTCCCTTGCTCCTTGCCCCCATCAGCCTTCAAATCCGACATGCTCTTCATATATCTTCACCTTTGACAGAAATGGTTCGATGAGAAAGGTGGTCTGGTTGTTGTCATCATCTTCGAGATGAATCAGCACCTTGTCCGAGTAGCCGTTTTTGTAGAAGCAGATATCAGCCGTGCCTGCTGAAATCTGCCCCTTCTCCGGATACTCGACATCCACCACCCGCAAATCCTCCGGGATGTCATGGCCGTTTTCCTCCATGGTCAGAAGCGTCTCCTCAGACATGGACTCATCGCTCACCCATACCTTCCCGCTCTCCATGCCGATGTGCAGGATGTAGCGCTTCTTCTCCTGAAGCGCCTTTTCCTTCAATGTCTTTGTCTTCAAGATGAGCCAGCGGGAAAATTTTCTGCTCTTGTCCAAGGTCATGGCCTCATCAAATCGAGGCAACGTATAAAAGAGCATGAGACCCAGAAGGGTCATCACGACCACGAGTTCGATGAGAGTGAAACCGCCTTCTCCATTTCGCATGGTGGCGTCCATCATTCAAGCTCCCAACTGTTGATGTCAGCGTTCAGACCATCCCCTCCGGGCGCGCCGTCAACCCCATAGGAGATGATATCATATTTCCCGTGCATGCCGGGAGAGAGATAAATATAATCATTGTCCCAAGGATCCTTCGGAACCTTCGCTTTTTCGAGATAGCCGCCCTCCTTGAAATTCTTCGGAACTGTGCCAGTTGACGGGGGTTCCACCAGGGCCTGCAATCCCTGCTCGGTGCTCGGATATGCGCCGTTATGCAGTTTGTACATCTTCAGAGCGGTCTCCAAGGCCGATATGTCCACTTTGCCCTTCGCGACCCTTGCCTCATCCGGGGTTTCCATGATGTTCGGCACAATCAGCGTGGCCAGAATGCCGAGTATCACAATGACGACCATCAGTTCGATCAGGGTGAAGCCCTGATGGTCCATCATTTTGGGTATCCTTATTCTCTTCATTACGCCTCCGTGTGTTCAGTTTTTGACATCATAATGTGTCAGTCGGAGTTCAAAGCTTGCTTTGTGTGTGTCCAGACAACCCGACGATTCGCACAAAGCAGGCTTTGAATTCCGGACAACCGTGTGTGTATGATCACTACGTTCAGCAACGGCAAAATAATTGTCTGTGATCGGTTTCAACTCCTCATTCAAGCCATCTGAAAGGTTTGAAAACGCGTTAAAGGCCACATCTTCGAGACGATCCGAAAAATCAAGCACCCGACGCCTCTCTTTGATACGCTCCTGAAACTTGGCTCTCAAACGATCTCCGGCAGAGCGGATGACCTGTGTGAGTGTGCGTTTGTATTTGAGGACATCCTCTGAGATGCTCAAGGCTTTTATGAATGCCTTCTTTTGAAGTGAGACGACAAGTTCAATGAGGGACATCAGTTCTCTTCTGTCAGCGAGTTCCAATGATCCCCGTCTCAATGGCCCACTGTCGCCTCAAATGGTCATTGAATTGTCTCAGGGACTCTGACTCTTTCAATTTCTCTGCCTGCTCAATCCATATCGTCGCCAAGCTTTGCAGA
>JAOZRQ010000044.1:5870-21879 GCA_029940115.1 Desulfobacterales bacterium | reverse complement strand
GGCGAGCTCAGACTTCGGCGAGCTCAGACTTCGGCGAGCTCTGTCGAGTCGTCGAACGAATTGCCGGGCTACTTTCACAAGTCCCTGCGGGACAATGGAAGAACGATCCCCCAACTTGTAGCCAGTCCCAGGATCACCGACGGGCGTATTTATGAGTTGGGGAGTCTGCTGAAAACAGCCCGGCCATTCATTGCCGGGGTGAGTTGGCAGAAGCCCCCCGAGTCCCGCAGGGACGACCGGGACGTCCCATTGCATTTCAACAAGTCCAGTCGTCCCCACGGACTGAACAAAAATTGTGGTTGTCCGACCCCGGCAATGCTTCGGCGTGAGAGTTCGGCGTGAGCTCAGTCGAACGCTCAGTCGAACGAATTGCCGGGCCACTTTCACAAGTCCCTGCGGGACAATGAAGGAACGATCCCCCAACTTGTAAATGCGCCCATCACCGACCTGACCCTGGACACCTTGGCCGATGAGGGCCTCCCCCAGGAACTCATTGACAAGCTGGAGGAACTGAGGGACAAGGAATACAGGAGCGAGGAGGAGTTTCTGGAAGATCTGGAGGAGGTGATGGGAGAAGAGATGAACGATGAGGACGAGTCGCTGATCCTGAGACATGCCGACACAAAGTATGCGGACGAGGTGAAAATGACATTGTGCGACCACAAGGATTGAGTTCAGTAAGGAACATGCTTGAGAACGAGAAAGACAAACCGCGGATGAGCCCACATTCTGCCCGATACACAGGCCATCCGCGTTCACCTGTGGTTCATGATGAGAGGGTGGTCTGATCCATGATCCTTGTCAGTCGGCAACCCGTGGATCATGAGTCCGTATCGGAAACCACAAAAACAGTTGGAACCAAGGATATTCAACCATGACAAATCTGCTTTCACGCTGGCGTCTGATTTTGGGAAAACAGGCGGAAGAACACGGAATCGTTTGCCAAGACAGGGAGAGCCTGCGTATTGACGAGCTGATCGGCTTCCTTTTTCATGAAGGGGGAAAGGGAAGCGGCGGGCCATCCCGGATCCAAGGGAGCATGCCGTCCCGGAGCGGACGCGGCGGATCGTCCCGGGAAGGGGGCACCGGCCCCTCCTCGCTCACTGTGCCGGAATGGATCGACGCGGTGAACCGATTGTTCCCAAGCCAAGTCAATGAGGTGATGAAAAAGGAGCTGATCCGTCGGCGGGGAATCCATGAGCTGATGCAGCAGCCTGAACTGCTGGAGAAGATCGAGCCGGACATGGAGCTGGTCAAAACCCTGCTGACGCATAAGGATCTGCTGAATCCCAAGACCCGGATCCTTGCCAAGAAAATCATTGACAAAGTGGTCCAGGAACTGAAGAAGAGAATGAAACTTCAGGTGGAACAGACCCTCACCGGCGCGATTCGGCGGGACAAACATTCCCCCCGCAAGGTCTTCAGAAATCTTGACATGAGGATGACCCTCCGCCGGAATCTCAAAAACTATGATCCAGAGCGGCAAAAACTGCTGGTGGACAAGATATATTACTATGCAGCGGAACGAAACAAGCGTCCTTGGCATGTTGTGGTGACGGTGGATCAGTCCGGTTCCATGCTGGATTCGGCAATTTTCTCAGCGGTGATGGCCTCCATATTTGCGGAGCTCCCCGCGATGAAGACCTCGCTGGTTCTTTTTGACACCTCAGTGGTTGATCTTTCGGACAAGGTGGGTCAGCCGGTGGATGTGCTTCTCTCCATTCAATTGGGGGGCGGAACGGATATCACCCAGGCATTGCAATATTCGCAACAGCTCATCCGGGAGCCGGCGCGCAGCATCGTGGTTTTGATCACCGATTTTTATGAGGGACGGCCGACGCAGGACTTGGTTCGTCAAGTGACGCTCATGTCGGAGTCCGGCATTCGGATGATCGGACTGGGCGCGCTCGGGTATGACGCCCGCCCTGCTTATGACCGAACCACATCGCGCAAATGCCGCAAGGCAGGCATGGACATCCTGGTCTGCACCCCTGAAAAACTGGCTGAGTGCATGAGCAAAATCATCGTTGGGGTTTGAGGGGTGACATGTGCTTTTGCGCCTTTGTGGTGGCAAGAAACCCGGCTTTTTTCCCGAACGGGCAGATTCCCAAACCGCCAGAAAAAGCCGGGTTTCTTTCTGTACACAGGTCCTAGATATAAAAAGAGCGATTGACACTTGACAAGATGTCTTTTTTCTGGCAAATAACATGAATGGAGCCAGCGAAAGACGGGTGGCGCGTCGAACCCCTCCTGCTCGGTTCGGACTTCAGCGTGAGCTCAGACTTCGGCGAGCTCAGTCGAGCCGTCGAACGATTGACAAATCCGAACCGCCGCCGCCGGATTTGGCAATCCGGCGGGAGCGGACACGGGATTTACCGAATATTTACTATTTATGTTAAGGACAAACCATGTCGGAAAATGATGACAATGGCCAGAAAGATGAAATTGTGGTTATCGGCATCGCGTGCCGGTTTCCCGGGGCGCGGGATGATAATGAATACTGGGAAAATCTGATCAACGGGGTCCGTTCGATCAGAGAGATTCCTCCCGAAAGATGGGACATCAGCACCTACTACTCACCCGATATCAGCGAGCCGAACAAGAGCATCAGCAAATGGTGCGGACTTGTCGAGGATTTTGACCGGTTTGACAGCCAGTTCTTCCACATATCCCCCCGGGAGGCCGCGAGCATGGACCCCCAGCAACGTCTGTTGCTGGAGGAGGCGTGGCATTGCATTGAGAACTCCGGCATCTCCCCCGAGAAACTGAGCAGCAGGAAGACCGGCGTCTGGGTGGGGGTGATGGCGGTTGATCAGCAGCAGCATGTGGCAGATTCCGGCAAGATGCCGGACGAGTATTCCGCCATGGGAAGTTACAGCGGCATGCTGGCCAATCGCGTCTCTCACATATTTGGGTTCACCGGGCCGAGCCAGTCCGTTGACGCCGCGTGCGCATCCTCTCTGCTTGCCATCCATGAGGCCAAGCGGGCGTTGCTCACAGGAGAGGCCGAGTATGCCCTTGCCGGAGGGGTGAGTCTCAATTTTCATCCCTTCAAATACATCTCATTTTCAAAGGCCCGCATGCTCAGTCCCGATGGCCGGTGCAAGACATTTGACAAAGACGCGGACGGATACGTCCCTGGGGACGGGGTGGGGGTTCTGCTCCTCCAACGGCTTTCAGATGCCCTCAGGGAAGGGAGCCACATTTACGGGATCATCAGAGGCTCCGCCGTGAATCATGTGGGAAACGCCCTCTCCGTCACCGCCCCGAAAGCAGAGGCCCAGCAGGAGGCGATCTTGGCGGCATATCAGGACGCGGGCCTCAGCCCCGCCACCGTCACCTATACCGAGGCTCACGGAACCGGAACCTCCCTCGGCGACCCCATTGAGGTGGAGGCACTGACCCAGGCATTTCAGAAGCACACCAGCGAAAGAGAATTCTGCACCATCGGATCGGTCAAGACGAACATCGGGCATCTCGAAGCCGCGGCAGGGGTGGCAGGGGTCATAAAGGTGCTCTGCATGATGAGGCACAGGCAGATCCCCCGCCATCTGAACCTGAACGTGCTGAACCCGGTGATCAACTTTCAGGACTCTCCCTTTTCCGTGGCCACCGAATCACGCGACTGGCAGAGCAAGGAAAACGGGCTGCCTCTGAGAGCCGGCGTGAGTTCTTTCGGCATGGGCGGGGTCAGCACCCATCTTCTTTTGGAGAAGTTTGTTGGAAGCCGGTCATCAGAGACCGAATCGAAAAGCCCCCCTGACGGTTTTCAGGGAACCGACCACCTCTTTCTTCTCTCCGCAAAATCCGAAAGCAGCTTGACAAAACTGATCCGACGGTGGCAACATTTTGTTGGCACCCGGGAATACGAGGAAGCCTCCCTGCGGGATATCTGTGCCACACTCGCCACCGGAAGAAAGGCCCTTTCGTATCGTCATGGGTCCGGTGTGACAGACAAGGTGGCATTGAGGGAGGCTGTCAAAACCCTCTCCGATGGTTTTTCTCAGGGAGAACGGTCCCCCGCCAATTCGGATCAGAAGCCGGTTTTCCCGCGCGGCACCCCAATCGGCCTGCGAATCGGCACCTTTTCCCACAGCGGCTTTGCCGAAATCCAAGGGCTTTCAGAACGCAACCCCCTGTTCCGGGAACAGATTCGGCAGATTGAGGAGACTTATGCCAAGCAGGAGATTCCCCAAAGGATGCGTACCGGTTTTTTCCGTAAGCCCATCTGGTCTTCGCAGACCCGTCCGCTTTACGCGTTCATGGCATCCCATGCTTATGTCTCCGCCATTCTGGACGCGGGATTTGTTCCGGATCTCATCATCGGCGAAAAGAACGGGTTATGGCCGGCCCTCACCGCGAGCGGCATGGCAGAGCCAGAGGATCTCATCGGCCTGTTCGCGAATCAGGGGAAATGGGAAGAACTCAGATTCAAAAGGCCCCTCATCCCCTTTTCAGACCCCCTGACAAAGCAGACCCTCATGCCCTTTCACTTCAGCACCGCGTATCTCCGGGAGATGAGGGAGAACCTTCCCATCTCCCGAAAGATGTTGGCGCATTATATGGACAAGGCAAGACTGTTGCTCGAAAACCAGCACACATTCATAAGGTATGTGGAGGAATGGGACGTCTTTCTCAGGCCATCTGGAAAGACAACGGCCCAGATGCTTGACGGCGGCAATGAACAGGAGAAGCCCGTCGCCGACGTCCTTTCTCAGGAAATGTCTGTTTCTGACCTTCCTTGTCCGAAAGAGGCGATCCTCTTGTCGCTCGTCATCGTCAGCAGCCTTCGTCGTCTCAGTCGGAAATGGAGTCTTGCAGAAGATCAGTTAGAAGGGGATTCCCGATTTTATGAACTGGCCGACCTCGTGACAGACCATGTCATGCCCAAGGAAGCGGTCATCGCCCTTTTCAGGGATGAGCATGCGGATGTGGCATCCCTCGCGGAGATGCTCAACCAGCGGCAGGCAAACATGAATCTGAAAAATCCCTATGCTCACATAAGGGAACAGGCGCTTCATGAGATCCCGGAACCTGGGATATGGCTCAAAAAGGCCGAAGCCACCGCATCCGCTGTTCCCAAAGGAATGTTCTCCCTGGAACTCGGCAACCTCTCCAACTCTGCCCCCGAAGAACAGTTGATCTATGCAGACCCGGCACAGGGGGCCGATTCGACCCTGAAGCAAGCCTTGATCCAGCTCTGGATGAAGGGAGCGGACATCCGATGGGAGGCATTCCATCCTGAGGGCAGCTTCAGAAAGGTGGCCCTGCCGGTCTATCCATTTTCCGGGGAACGCTATCTGAACGGACACCGGAGAGACAACGGACAGCCATCAACGGACAACATCTTAGATGACAAAGAAAAAATGCAGACACAGCAGCTTGATCAGACCCCAGCGCTTAGAACCCAGAACCGAGCCGTTAGAACCCGGAACCCGGAACCGAGCGTCCAGAACCCAGAACCCCCAACCCTGCAAGAAAAGACCGGAACCTTTCTGAAACAGGTGCTTTCCGGGATACTCAAGTTGCCGCTCCAGAGAATAGACCCTCAAGCGGATTTGGAGGTATATGGCATTGACTCCCTCATCGTCAACCGTTTCAACGCCGTGATGGAGGAGAGTCTCGGTCCCCTGCCCAAGACCCTGCTTTTTGAAAATCGGACCTTGGATGACCTGACAGCATATCTAACCGAGGCACACGCGCCAGCCCTTGCCGACTTCTTCAGCCTCAACAAAGAGAAACCTCGCGACGAGTCCGCCCAAAACCCAGAAGCCAGAGGTGTTTTCCCTCATCCAGCATCCAGCACCCAGCATCCAGCATCCAGCATCCAGCATCCAGCATCCAGCATCCAGCATCCAGCACCCAGCATCCAGCATCCAGCATCCAGCATCCCTCACCCAGCATCCGACATCCAGCATCCAGCATCCCTCACCCAGCATCCAGCACCCAGCATCCAACATCCAGCATCCAGCACCCCGCATCCAACATCCAGCACCCAGCATCCAGCATCCCTCACCCAGCATCCAGCACCCAGCATCCAGCATCCCTCACCCAGCATCCGACACCCAGCATCCGACATCCAGCATCCAGCATCCCTCACCCAGCATCCAGCACCCAGCATCCAACATCCAGCATCCAACAGCCAACATCGCCATCATCGGCATGGCTGGCCGCTATCCGTTCGCGGCCGATCTGGAGGAATACTGGGAGAATCTGAGACAGGGAAGGGACTGCGTGACGGAGATCCCTCGGGACAGATGGGACTGGCGTGATTTCTTTGATCCCGATCCTCAAATGTGCAACGCCGGCAAGAGCTACTGCAAATGGGGCGGATTTCTGGAAAATGCGGACAAGTTCGATCCCCTCTTCTTCAACATCTCTCCTGCGGAGGCCGAGGTGACAGACCCCCAAGAACGGCTCTTTCTAAAAATTGCATGGCATACCTTGGAAGATGCAGGCTATACAAGAGGGAGCCTCCGGGAGTCGCGGGTCGGCGTGTTTGCCGGCGTGACAACCAACACATATTTGCTGTGGGCTCCTGAAATACAGCTTTCGGGAGGAGATATTCCGACGTCCGTTCCGTGGTCCGTTGCCAACCGGGTCTCCTATTTCTTCAATTTCAAAGGCCCGAGCCTGCCGGTGGACACCGCCTGCTCCGCATCCCTCCACGCCATCCACTTGGCCTGCGAAAGCCTCAGAAATGGGGAATGCGACTTGGCCCTCGCTGGCGGCGTGAATCTCTATCTCCACCCGGTCAAATACGTCAAGCTCTGCCAGATGGGTATGCTCTCCCCCAGCGGACGATGCCACACATTCGGAGCCGCCGCGGACGGCTTTGTCCCTGGAGAAGGTGTGGGGGCCGTCCTGCTCAGACCCCTTGACCAAGCCGTCCGGAACCGGGACCGGATATACGGCGTGATCAGAAGCACCGCCGTCAATCACGGCGGAAAGACCCTCGGATATTACGTTCCCAATCCCGACGCCCATGCCGCGGTCATCACCGAGGCGATTGAGAAGGCGGGCATGAATCCGGAAACCATCAGTTATGTGGAAGCCCACGGGACCGGAACCGAGCTGGGAGACCCCGTGGAGATCAGGGGACTGACAAAGGCATACAGAAAGTACACGCTGAAAAGCGAGTATTGTTCCATCGGTTCTGCCAAATCCAACATCGGGCATCTCGAAGCCGCGGCCGGCATCGCGGGGTTGACAAAGATACTCCTACAGATGAAGCACAAACAACTGGTTCCTTCGTTGCACTCGGAACCCCGGAACCCGAAAGTCAACTTTGCCGATTCCCCTTTCTATGTCCAGCGGGAACTGACCGCGTGGAATCAGCCGGTTGTCACGGAAAACGGTCAAGAGAGAACATGCCCGAGACGGGCCGCGCTCAGTTCCTTTGGCGCAGGCGGGGCCAATGCTCACCTCATCGTCGAAGAATACGACAATTGTCAGTTGCCAGTTGAAAGTTGTCAGTTGAAGGTTGAAAGTTGCCAGTTGCCAGTTGCCAGTTGCCAGTTGCCAGTTGCCAGTGACCCATCGCCGGCCGACTCGCCCCAACTCATCCTGCTCTCCGCAAAGGATGAGGAGAGGCTCCGTGTCCATGCCGAGAAAATGGCCGGCTTTCTGGAACGGAATTTTCCTTCCGCCCCTTCCGCCTCCACGGAGCCGCCACACGCCCTCCTCAATGAACTCGCCGGGATCGTCTCGGAGGTCCTAAGCGTGGACGAGGCGGAGATCGATAGGGACGGGGAATTGGCCGGGCATGGCGCCGACCTGGTCGGCATGGCCATGATTTCGGAACGGATCGGCGAGGAGTATGACATCCGGGTGACGCCAGACGTGGTTGCGGCGCTCGGTTCCGTGAGGGGCCTCGCACGGCACATGTCGGCAACAGCCGTGGCGGCTCCCCCATCACCCATCGCCCCCCGCCCGCCCCTTGCCGACATCGCATACACGCTCCAGACGGGTCGGGAGGCCATGGCGGAGCGGCTGGCGCTCGTCGTGTCGGACGGGGGGAAGCTGGCCAAGAGGCTCGCCATGTTCGCCCGGGGGGAGCCGGATCCGACGGGCATCTTCCGTGGACGTGTGGGAAGGGACGGAGACGGGGCAACAGGCATTCTGATGGAAGGCGAGGAGGGGCGGGAGTTCGTCGCCAGCCTCATCAGAAGGGGCAGGCTGTCCAAACTGGCCCATTTGTGGGTCTTGGGCATTGAGATCGACTGGAACCTCCTGCACCCGGAGGAAGCCCCGAACCGGATATCCCTGCCCACATACCCGTTTGCCGGGGAGCGATACTGGGTGGGGGATCACAGGGGAGGGAGGAACGGATCCGGAGGCCCCGCCCCGGCGCTCCACCCGCTGGTGGGCCGCAACACCTCGACGCTGGACGAGCAGCGGTTCACCACGACCTTCACGGGGGAGGAGTTTTTCCTGTCGGACCACGTCGTCGCCGGGGAGATGACCCTGCCGGGCGTGGCGCACATCGAGATGGCCCGGGCGGCAGGGGAGCTGGCCGGTGCGGGGGAGGTCCGGCGGATCGGGAACGTCGTCTGGATGCGGCCGGTCCGTTCGGGAAACGGATCCGACGGCGACGTCCACGTCAGCCTGCATCCGAACGCCGGCCGGACCGATTATGAGATATGGCGGGACTCAGGGGATGACGGACGCGTCGTCTGCTCCCAAGGCAGGCTCCTCACCTCGGACGGCGGTCCGGACGGGTCCCTCGGGCGGATCGACATCGACGCGGTGAGGGGGCGATGTCCCCGCAGGAGGAGCGCCGCGGAATGCTACGAGTCCCCCGGAAACCTGGGACTCCGCTACGGCCCCGCGCTGCGGCCCCTTGCGGAACTCGTTTTCGGAGAGGGGGAGGCCCTGTCCCGCCTGGAACTGCCGGCGCACCTGCGTGACACCGTCGGCGAGTTCCTCCTGCACCCTTCGCTGGCCGACGGCGCGCTTCAGACCGCCGCGCCGCTCATGGCGGACGTTCCGGGCCGGGGCCCCCTCCTCCCCTTTTCCCTGACCCGGGCAGAGATACTGGGCCCATCGCCGGCGGAATGCCACGCCCATGCGATCCGAAACGGGAACGGAACTTATGACATACAGATGACCGACCTGTCGGGCCGGATACTGGTGCGAATGGAAGGCCTCACGGTTCGCCGGGCCGACCTCGCCGGGGAATCCGCCGGCGAGGCCGCGTCGCGTCCGTCGGGCCTCCTGCTCCTCACCGAGGCGTGGGAGGCGTCAGACATCGCGGACCATCCCTCCCGGGACCTGCCGGATCCGATCCTCGTGCTCGACACGGACGACGCCCTGTTCCGGCTGTGGCGGGCGCGGCTCCCGGATCGGCGGGTGATCCTAATCAGACCCGGGATGTCCTATCGCCGAGCGGATGACGCCACATATGAAGTCAATCCTGTGGACGGCGGGGACCACGACCTTCTGACGAAGGACCTGCACGATGCCGGGAACCTCCCTGGGGGAGTCGTCTGCCTCTGGTCAAAACAGGCCGGCGCAGAATCGTCTCCGGATGTTCAGCTCTCATCCGGCATTTACCCGCTCTTCCATCTGACCCGCGCGCTCATGAGACAGAAATTAGTGAGAGAACTCCGGCTTCTGTATGTTTGCGAGACCGGAAATCCGTTCCACGCGGCCGTGGGCGGCTTTGCGAAGACCGTCGGCTTGGAGAATTCCAAATTTATCTGCAAGACTCTAAGCACAGAGGATCTGTCCGACACGGAGGCCCTGTCGGAGAGGCTGATCCGCGAGTTCAGAGGCGGGGACACGGCCACGGAGATCCGTCATCATGAAGGGCGGAGAGAGGTGAGTCGCTTCCGGGAGATCACCCCGGGGAGCAGTCCGGAAATTCCCCTGAGGGAGAGGGGCGCATATCTGATCAGTGGCGGGGCCGGGGGACTGGGGATGATATTCGCCGAATGGCTGGCACGGGAGTACGGGGCGAGACTGATACTGGCAGGCCGGTCCGAACTCTCCCCGGAAAGAGAGGAGAGGCTCGCCGGGTTGAGGGAGTCCGGGTCGGAGGCCGTTTACATCCGTGCCGACGTGTCGGACCCGGATGACGCCCGCCGGCTTGTCGCCGAGGCCACGTCACACTTCGGCAGGATCGACGGCATCATCCACGCGGCAGGCGTGATCCGGGACTCGCTCATCACAAACAAGACCGAGGCGGAGATGGACGAGGTCCTTGCGCCGAAGGTCCAGGGCACACTCTGCCTCGACGAGGCGACCCGGGATATGGACCTCGACTTCTTCGTGATCTTCTCATCCGTGACCGGCGTCGCCGGCAACCCGGGCCAGTGCGACTACGCGTATGCCAACCGCTTCGCCGACCGCTTCGCCGAGGTGCGAGAGTCCCTCAGAGGTGAGGGGAAGAGGGCCGGCAGTACCGTCTCTGTGGCCTGGCCCCTGTGGCGGGACGGGGGGATGCGCGTCCCGAAGGGGATCGAGGGGCGGATGTGGCGGATGTCGGGCCTCGTGCCTTTGCCGACGCGGGACGGACTGGACATTTTCATGAAGGCTGGTGGTGTCAGCCCGCTGATCGTCCTGTGGGGGGACATGGCGAGAATTCGCCGCGTGTTCGGGCTGGGAAGACCGGAGCGGACGGAGGCCACCCCTCCGGAGAGCCGACCCGCCGACGACGGGCTGCGCCGGAAGGTGCGGCGGCGGGTGTCGGATGTGGTCGCCGAGGTGCTGGGGATGCGGGAGGCCGACATCGATCCGGACGCGGAGATGGGTGAGTACGGGTTCGACTCCGTGAGCCTGACCGCGCTGGTGAACCGGATAAACGACATTTACGACCTCGGGGTCATGCCCGCCGCGTTCTTCGACCATCCGACCGTCGGCTCCCTCGCGGACCGCCTGTGCGAGGATCATCGGGACCGGCTTCTCCGGCATCACGGGATCCCCACCCCCATCGCACCCGCCCGGGGCGACGTCGCGGAGGACGCCGTCGGGGTTCGGCGGCCGCCCCGGTTCCGCCCGCCGTCCCCCGTCGGAGGGTCTCTCCGGACCTCCGACGCGCCGGTGGCCATCGTCGGCATGGCCGGCGTGATGCCGGGGTCGGACGACTTGGAAGAGTTCTGGGCGCATCTGGAGTCCGGCGACGACCTGATCACGGAGATCCCGCCGGACCGCTGGGACTGGCGGGAGCTCTCCGGCGAGGGGACCAGCAGGTGGGGCGGGTTCATGAGGGACCCTTGGCGGTTCGACGCCCTGTTTTTCGGCGTCTCCCCCCGGGAGGCGGAGCTCATGGATCCCCAGCAACGGATCTTTCTGGAGACGGTCTGGGGATGCGTGGAGGACGCAGGACACAGCCCCCGGGAACTCTCAGGTCGGCCGGTGGGCCTGTTCGCCGGCGTCTCCACGTCGGACTACGCGGAGCTTCTGGCCCTGCACGGGGTCTCGGCCGAGGCCCACTCGCCGACCGGCACGGCCCACTCGGTGCTGGCGAACCGGATATCCCACCTGCTGGACCTGCGCGGGCCGAGCGAGCCGGTGGACACCGCGTGCTCCAGCTCCCTCGTGGCGATCCACCGGGCGGTCATGTCAATCCGCAACGGGGAGTGCGAGGCCGCGATCGCCGGTGGCGTCAACGTGATCCTGACCCCGAGGCTCCACATCGCCTTCACCAAGGCCGGAATGTTGAGCCCGTCCGGCAGATGCAGGACGTTTGACAGCCGGGCGGATGGATACGTCAGGGGGGAGGGCGCCGGCGCGGTCTTCCTGAGGCCGCTGGACTGGGCGGTTGCGGACGGGGACCCCATCCACGGGATCATCCGGGGGACGGCGGTGAACCACGGCGGGCAAACCAGCTCGCTGACCGCGCCGAACCCCGAGGCCCAGGCCCGGGTGATCGTCACGGCATATGAGGGGGCCGGGACCGACCCCGCGCAGGTCGGCTACGTCGAGGCCCACGGGACCGGCACGGCCCTCGGGGACCCCGTGGAGGTCAACGGTCTGAGGCGGGCGTTCGCCGAGATGTGCGGGCAGTCCCTCCCCGACGCGGCGAGGCGTTGCTGGCTCGGCTCGGTGAAGACCAACATCGGGCACCTGGAGGCCGCGGCCGGCATCGCGGGGGTGATCAAGGTGCTGCTCTCCCTGAGGCACGGGAGGCTCCCCGCGAGCCTCCATATCGAGACGCCCAATCCCCAGATGCGGCTGGACGACACGCCGTTCCGCATTGTGACGGAGATGGGGCCCTGGGAGCCGCCAGCGGACGGTTCGGGCCGGGTCCTTCCGAGGATCGCCGGGATCAGCTCCTTCGGATTCGGCGGAACGAACGCCCATGTGATCATCGGGGAACATATGAATGCGGACGACCGCGGGCGGGATGCGGACCCCGGTCCCCATGTCGTCGTGCTGTCGGCGAGGGACGGGGACCGACTGATGGCATGCGCCCGCAACCTGTCGGACTTTCTCGGCAGGTCCGGGGACGCCCCCCGGCTCGCCGACATCGCGTTCACCCTCCAGGTCGGAAGGGAGGCGATGGCCGAGCGGCTGGCGGTCGTCACGTCGAACGTCGGGGAGCTTCGGGAACGCCTGGCGGCATATGCCCGGGGAGGGCGGAACCCGGAGGGCCTACACACCGGGACGGCCGGAAGGGGGGACGGGAAGGGGGAATCCCTTGTCTCCGGGAGGGCCGGGGAGCGGTTCCTCCGCACGATCTTGGAGGAGGGCGACCTTGGGAGGCTGGCCCGACTCTGGGTGTCCGGCACGGACATCGACTGGGGCCCGCTCCACGCCGGCCGCACTCCGAGGCGCATCCCGTTGCCCACCCACCCCTTCGGCGGGGAGCGACATCGGGTGTCCGGGGGGGAGGCCGCCGTGCCGCCATGCGATGCCGGGCTTCACCCCCTGATCGGCCGCAACAACTCGACGCTGTATGAACAGCGATTCACCACAAGGCTCACAGGAAGGGAGTTTTATCTGTCGGACCATGTCGTGGCAGAAGAGAAGACGCTGCCGGGCGTGGCACATATCGAAATGGCACATGCCGCAGGGAAGCTTGCGGGCATTGAGGGGATTCAAAACCTTGAAAACATTGTCTGGATACAGCCGATCCGAGTGGCGGACGAACCTGTGGAAGTGAACATCAGCCTCCATCCTGAGCCGAATCGGGTAGGTTACGAGATATGGCGGCTATCGGCGGACAAGCGACGGATTGTCTGTTCCCAGGGGAAGCTTGTGGAAAGTCGGCCCTTGGACATCTCGGAAGACAATTCCGGGCGAATAGACATTGACGGGATCAGAAACCGATGTCACACCAAGAAAGGCGGTTTGGAATGCTACACAGGGTTTGAAAGGTCGGGCATCAGATACGGTGCGGGATTTCAGTCCGTGGAGGAGGTGCTTTACAACGATACCGAGGCCCTCTCCCGTTTGAGGCTGCCGTCTCACCTCCAAGACTCCTCCGGCAACTTTCTCCTGCATCCCTCGCTGGCCGACGGGGCGTTGCAGACGGTCGCGCCGCTGATGGGCGGCAGGGGAGAGGACGCCCTCTTTCTTCCCTTCGCCTTGGGCCGGGCCGAAATTATGGAACCGCTGACCAGTGAGTGCTACGCATATGCTGTTGTTAGTGAAAAGGGAAATGCCGGAACTTATGACATACAGATCACCGATCTGTCGGGCCGGGTTCTGGTGAGGATGAGCAACTTCTCAACACGACAGGCTGACCAAGAAAGGAGACCCGGCACCGCGGATCCGGCATCTCCGGGAAAAGTTGAAAAGGACCTAATTCGCGTCTGTTCCGAGATGCTGAAAGTGAGGCCGGCCGATCTGAACACCGATACGGATCTGTTTGAATACGGCATGGATTCCGTCATGATGATCGCCATGCTCAACCGCCTCGAAGATATGTACGGACAGGTTGTGTCACCCGACATCGTCGCCGCACACCCCACGATCGCAAGTTTGGGCAGATACCTGGTCCGGAAGAACATCGTCCCGTCGGAAGGGGCGGGTGAAAAGGATCATGAGGTAGGCGGAATCCTTGGCCCAAAGGCGGCCTCCGGGCAATCCCGGGACACGCGGCGGATGTCCGTTTTCGCTGGCAAAAGAAGACGCTTCATGCAGGGGAATGCCCGGAACTTCGCCGTCATCGGCATGGCCTGCCGTCTTCCTGGGGCAAGAACTCCGGAGGCATTCTGGGAGAATCTGGAAAACGGCAAAAACTGCATCACGGAGGTTCCCGCGGACAGATGGGACATCGCGGCACATTACGATCCTGACAGAGAGGCGGTGAACAAAACCTATTCCAAATGGGGCGGCTACATGGATGACATCGATCTTTTTGACGCCTCACACTTCGGCATTCCAGACCGGGATGCCCTTGTCACGGACCCGCAACACCGGATCATGCTGGAACTGACCCAGGAGCTTCTCGACCGGGCAGGATATCCGAAAGATGAGGTCGCTGGCACGGTGACAGGCGTATTCATCGGAGGGGGCGAAAGTTCCTACCTGAGAAACCATATGGACCGGATCCCGCCGGAGAGCATGAAACATATGCTCGCGAACACGATTCCGAACATGACCGCTGCGAGACTCTCGGACTTCTTCAATCTCAGAGGCCCCTCCCAGACCTTGGACACCGCGTGTTCGTCATCCCTTGTGGCCATCCACGAGGCATGTCAGCATATTCGGGCCGGCGAATGCGACATGGCCTTGGCCGGCGGGGTGGAGTTGCTCCTTGATCCCTTTGTCCATATCGGATTCAGCAAGTCCGGGGCATTGTCCGACGAAGATCGTTCCCATGTGTTCGACAGACGCGCGAAGGGGTTCGTGCTGGGCGAGGGCGCAGGAGTTGTCCTGCTCAAATCTTATGAGAAAGCTGTGAAAGAGGGGGATCAGATTCTCGGCGTGATCCTCGGTTCCGCGGTGAACAATGACGGACACACCATGGGACTGACGGTTCCGAACCTTGAGGGGCAGAAGGCGGTGATCGGGCAGGCACTGGAGAGAAGCGGCGTGAATCCGGACACCATCACCTGTCTGGAAGCCCATGGAACCGGTACGCTGTTGGGGGATCCCATTGAGATGAAGGCCGCCACACAGGTATATAGGGAATTCACCCAAGCCAAGCAGTATTGCGCGGCAGGCTCGGTCAAGTCGAACATCGGGCATCTGCTTCGCGCTGCAGGTGTTGCAAGCTTCATCAAGGTCATGCTGGCGTTTGAGAACAGAAGGATTCCGCCGACCCTGCACTGCGAAAATCCGCATCCGAGGTTTGGATTTGAAGAGTCGCCATTTTACCCCGTAACCGAAACAGCCGACTGGATGCCTCGGGGCGGAATCCGGCGGGCCGCGATATCCTCATTCGGATTTGGCGGAACCAACTGCCATCTCATCGCGGAGGAATTCTCCCAAGAAAAAAACACCGCGTATGTCCGCAGAAGACCGCCCCTGCCCCCCACGCAGTTCCGAAGAAGTCGCTACTGGCTCGGAAAGGAGATCACGGAAGCGGCGAGAGACGAACTCCATGAAAAAGTTGCCATACAGGAGATATCACCGGATGAGGCTTTGGATATGATTTCAAGGCATCATCAAAATGATACGCTTTTAGGGAATCTTTCCCATATCCGGTCTGATCCGGATTCGTGCAACATCTCTGGTCCAGACATCAGGCATCGCCTTAAAGAGAGAATAGACATCTATCTGCAGGAAAAAACGGCTACGCTTTTGGAGGTTTCCCATCAGGAGATCAGCAGGGAAGAAAACCTGATGGATATGGGAATGGATTCTGCCCGTCTGCTGGAATTGACACAGGAGATCGAGCGGGAGGCGGGGATAGAGCTGTATCCGACTTTGTTCTTCGAGCATCAGAACATCAGGGAGATATCCAAATATTTCACATCGGAACACGGTGAGGCATTTTCCGAGATGCTTCATATAAAGACGGAGGTGGGTGAGAGGCGAGCGGCTTTGACAGAAGCGGGGGGTGAGGCATTTTCCGAGATGCTTCATATAAAGACGGAGGTGGGTGAGAGGCGAG